>NZ_JBJGYY010000010.1:0-138364 GCF_054050235.1 Geodermatophilus sp. SYSU D00696
CGACCCGCCGCCCCCCCCCCCCCCCCCCCCCCCCCCCCGGCCGGCCCCCCCAGCCCCCCCCCCCCCCCCCCCCCCCCCCCCCCCCCGGCGGCGGGGGCGGCGGCAGGGGCGACGGTGACGGCGCGACCACCGGAGGCGGCGGGACCTCGACCGGGGGCGGCGTCACCGCCACCGGAGCGGGCGACGGCACGGACGACGGCGCGGGCGTCGGGGTCGCGGTCGGCGGAGCCGCGGGCGCGGACGTGGGCGCGGGCCCGGCCGCCGGCGGCGGGGCGACGGGGTCCCCGGTCCGGACCGCGGGCGCGACCAGCGCCGCCAGCCCGACGACCACCGCCAGCAGCACGACCGCGCCGCCGGCCACCCAGCCGCGACGCCAGACCGCGCCCTCGGCGCGGTGGCGGGAGCGGCTGGGCAGCACGTCGGTGTCGCCGTCGCCCGGGTCGTCGAACGCGCCGTCGAACACGTCGTCGAACACGTCCAGGGGCGAGGGGGGCCGGCCGGTGTGCACCGGCGCGAACCTACGGAGCGGAGGTCCCCGGCTCCGCGCGACCCGCCGGACGGCGAGGGCGGCGCCTCCCGGGGGCAAGGGGGGACACCCGGGAGGCGCCGCCGGTCAGGGGAGGCGCTGGAGCGCGGTCAGCGCCTCGGCCAAGTTCACGACGTCGGCGTACTTGGCGTCGAGGTCGGCGAGGTTGTTCTCGTGCAGGGCGGGGGTCCGGTCGGCGCAGGCCTGGCGCACCACCTGCGGCCGGAACCCGGAGTTCAGCGCGTCCATCGCGGTGGCCCGCACGCAGCCGGACGTGGAGACCCCGGCGACCACCACGGTGTCCACGCCCAGGCCGGTCAGGGTCGGCGCGAGCGTCGTGCCGAAGAACGCCGAGGCGTACTGCTTGACCACCACCGGCTCCCCGGGGTCGGGCTTGAGCGCGAGCTCACCCCACTCCCCCGGCGCGTCCTCGGCGAACGCGGCGAGCGCCGGCACCTTGCGGACGAACAGCCCGCCGTCGGCCAGGCCGCGGGTGTAGCGCACCGCCGTCCACACCACCGGGTGCCCGGCGGACCGGGCGGCGGCCACCAGCGCGGCGGTGGCCTCGACCGCCGGGCCCGGGTCGGGCAGGGCGAACGGCCCGCCCGGCTCGGTGTAGGCCCGGCAGAGGTCGACGACCACCACCGCCGGGCGCTCGCCCCAGCCGACCCGGCCGGAGAACGACGGGCCGTGGGGCCCGGGGGCGCTCATCCCGCCGCCCACACCGGGCGCCGCGGCGCGGGCAGGCCGGTCTCCTCCTCGCAGCGGGCCAGCAGCTCCTCGATCGGCGGGCCCATGTCGAAGACGGGCAGCTCCGCGGGCCGGTCGGCGCGCATCGTGTCGCGCAGGGTCTCGGTGGCGTCGGCGTCGACCTCGCCGTCCTCGGTCAGGCAGACGCCGTACCGCTCGGCGCCCCGGGAGGTGACCAGCCCGCGGCGGACCTCCCGGGCCACCAGCTCCGGGTCGCGCTGCAGCGGGTCGCCCCACCCGCCGCCGCCCCAGGTGACGAAGTGCAGGACGTCGCCGGGCCGCACCGGGACCCCGTGGCACTTGCTCGGCAGCACCTCGCGAGTGCCGTCGGCCCGCTCGATCCACTTGCGGCCGCGGGCGCCGGGCTGCCCGCCGTTGACCCCCCACGGGTAGGTGAGCCAGCGGTCGTCGTGGATGGCGATCTCGCCGGGCTCCTCGAACACGTAGGCGACGTCGACGCCGTTGCCGCCGCGGTGCAGACCGGCGCCGCCGGTGTCGGGGACGGTCTCCCACCGCTCGATCCGCAGCGGGTAGTAGGACTCGAGGTACTCGCAGGGGATGTTGACGAAGCTCGGCCACAGCGAGTGCCCGTCGGGGCCGTCGCCGAGCGGCCGGCCGGGGATGCCGCCGAACCCGATCGAGTACAGCTGGAACCACTCGCCCTTCCGCTCCCCCGACGAGTAGTGGCCGGAGTACATGAAGTGCGGCGAGGAGGAGAAGCCGGCCGCGTTGAGCAGCGCCGGGTTGGTCTGCCCGAGCAGGCCGCCGAACAGGTCGAACACCCGCCCGATGCCGTGGTTGCGGCCCGACAGCGCCGCCGGGAACTCGGGCTTCCAGTACGACCCGTCCGGGATCGTGACGTCGACCAGCGGGTAGAAGCCGTCGTTCCACAGGATCTGCGGGTCGGCCACGGTGATCATGTAGATCCCGAAGAACATCCGGGCCAGGTTCTCGTTGAGGTAGTAGTTGATCGGGCCGGCCGCCTGCGGCGAGGACCCGGTGAAGTCCAGGTGCACCTTCTCGCCGGTGCGGGTCAGCGACAGCTTCAGCTCGTAGGGGCCGTTGCCGACGCCGTCGTCGCAGATGTAGTCGGTGAACGAGAGGGTGCGGCCCTCCTCGAACACCATCTGCAGCAGCACCTTCATCGCGTCGTGGTTGCGCTGCAGCAGCGCGTCGAGCGCCGACAGGTAGGTGGCCGTCCCGAACCGCTGGCACATCTCCACCACCCGCCGGGCGGCGGTGCGGCAGGCGGCGACCAGGCCGTTGAGGTCGGCGCGGTTCCAGTCGGGCTTGCGGACCTGGTTGAGGATGATCCGCAGCGCGTCGTCGTTGAGCACGCCCTTGCGGTAGAGCTTGAAGGGCGGGATGACCACGCCCTCCTCGTAGATGGTGCGCGCGTCGGTGGGCATCGACGACGGCGTCTTGCCGCCCACGTCGGACATGTGGCCGAACATCGACGCCCAGCCCACGACCCGGCCCTCGTGGAACACCGGCATGACCAGCAACCAGTCGTTGGCGTGGCTGATCGCGGCGCCGCACGAGTACGGGTCGGACGTCAGCAGGACGTCGCCCTCCTCGACGGTGTCGTCGAAGCCGTCGAGGAAGTCGGGGATGGACAGGCCGAACTGGCCGACGACCATCTTCCCGCTGGGGTCGCCGATGAGCGGGAACTCGTCGTGCTGCTCGCGGATGCCCGGCGACAGCGCGGTGCGGAACAGCACCTCGTCCATCTCGTAGCGGGCGTTGCGCAGCCCGTTCTCGATGAGGTCGAGGGTCACCGGGTCGACGTCGACGCGCTCCACGCCGCCGGTCGCGGTCTCGATGATCCGGGCCACGGGTCAGCCCTCCGAGGGGGTGATCAGCAGGGACCCGGACGCGTGCACTTCCGCCGCGTGCCCGGGCAGGACGAGGGTGGTGGAGTCCATCTCGGTGACGATCGCGGGGCCGCGCACCACGTCCCCGGCCCGCAGCCGCGCCCGGTCGTAGACGCCGGCGGTCACCCGCTCGCCCTCGACGTGGACCGGGTGCTCGGTCACCAGCGCCCCGGACGGGTCGCCGTCGCCGGCCTCGAGGTGCACCGGGGTGACGTCGGGCCGCGGGCCGGTGACGGTGGCGCGGGCGTTGACCAGCTCGTGGTCGACGTCGAGCAGGAAGGAGAACAACCGGTCGTGCTCGGCGTCGAAGGCCTTCCCGAGCTCGCCCAGCGCGCCGTCGCCGTCCAGCCACGCGGGGTCGACCTCGACCGGGATCTCGAAGCCCTGCCCGTGGTACCGGACGTCGACCTGGAAACCGACGGTCTGGTCGGCCCGCGCCAGGCCCTGCGCGGCCAGCCGCCCGCCGGCCTCGTCGGCCAGCTCGCGCAGGATCTGCGCCAGCTCGCCGTCGGTCAGCTGGCCGAAGCGGCGCAGCACGGTGCGGGCGGACTCGTCGCGCCGGCTGGTGGTCGCGTCACCCAGGGCGCACAGCACGCCCGGTGACGGCGGGACGATCACCGGCCACGCCCCGGTCAGCTTGCCCAGCGCGTTGGCGTGCAGCGGCCCGGCGCCGCCGAAGGCGACCAGCGCGAAGTCGCGCGGGTCGAAGCCCTGCTGCACCGAGACCAGCCGCAGCCCGCCGAGCATGTTCTCGTTGACGATGTCGACGATGCCGGCGGCCGCGGCCTCCGGGGAGTCCAGGCCCATGGCCTCGGCCACCTTGCTCACCGCGTCCCGCGCCGCCTCGACGTCGAGGGTGATCTCGCCGCCGGCCAGCGCGGAGGGCAGGTAGCCGAGGACGACGTTGGCGTCGGTGACCGTGGGGTCGACCCCGCCCTTGCCGTACGCGGCCGGGCCGGGGTCGGCGCCGGCCGACTGCGGGCCCACGCGCAGCGCCCGGGTCAGCTCGGGGACGTGCGCGATCGAGCCGCCGCCGGCGCCCACGGTGCGGACGTCGACGCTGGAGGCCCGCACGGTGAGGTCGCCGACCTCGGTCTCCCGGCCGATCCGCGGGGACAGGTCGCGCACCAGCGCCACGTCGGTGGAGGTGCCGCCCATGTCGAAGGTGATCAGGTCGCGGTGACCGCATTGCTCGGCGACCCACACCGCGCCGGTCACCCCGCCGGCCGGGCCGGACAGCAGCATGGTCACCGGTGCCGCGACCGCGGCGTCGGCCGACTGCAGGCCGCCGTCGCTGCGCAGGATGGACAGCTCGCCGGCGACACCGCCCTCGCGCAGCCCCTCGGAGAGGTGGCGCACGTACCGGTCGACCTGCGGCTGCACGTAGCCGTTGGCCACCGTGGTGAGCGTCCGCTCGTACTCGCGCAGCTCGGGCAGCACGTCGGAGGACAGCGACACCGGGACGCCGGGCAGCACCTCGGCGGCGAGCTCGCGGATGCGGCGCTCGTGCGACCCGTCGGCGAAGGAGTTGACCAGGCTGACGGCGAGGGCCTGCACGCCGCGGCGCGCGAGCTTCTCGAGCTGGGCCCGGACGTCGGCGTCGTCGAGCGGGCGGACCACCGACCCGTCGCTGGCGATCCGCTCGTCGACCTCGACGGTGTCCTCCAGGTCGGCCAGCGGCTCGGGCTTGGGCCAGATGATCCAGCCGGCCAGCCCGCCGGGGACGAAGCTGCGCGCGATCTGCAGCACCTGCCGGAAGCCGCGGGTGGTGACCAGGCCGACGGTGGCGCCCTTGCCCTCGAGGATGGCGTTGGTCGCGACCGTGGTGCCGTGCAGCACCTGGGCCACCTCGGCCAGCGAGATGCCGGCGTCGGCGCAGACCTTGTCGATGCCGGTGAGCACGCCGACCGCCTGGTCGGCCGGGGTGGAGGCGGTCTTGGCCCGCCAGGTGGCGCCGCTGTCCTCGTCCACGAGCAGGACGTCGGTGAAGGTGCCCCCGACGTCGACTCCGAGCCGGTAGCTCATGCGGTCTCCTCCTGGCGGATCGCGGTGGCGGTCATCTGCAGCCGGGCCGCCCGGACCATGACGGCGCGGGCGTTGGCGATGTGCGAGGTCATGACGGCGCGGGCCCAGGCGGGGTCGCCGGCGCGCAGGGCGGCGACGATCTCGCTGTGGTGCGCCAGGCTGCGGCGCAGCGACTCCTCGTCGTAGGTGAGGAAGTTGCGCCGCACGATCGGCGGGTGGATGGCCGCGGCGAGGGCGGCGGCCAGGGCCGGGTGCGCGGCGAGGGCGACCAGCCGGTCGTGGAAGGCGCGGTTGAGCGGCACCAGCGCGTCGAGGTCCTGGCCGGGACCGGGGGCGCCGACCTCGTGCATCCGCCGGGCCAGGGCGTCGAGCTCCTCGACGTCGGCCGGCCGGGCGTTGGGCACGGCGTGCGCGGTCAGCTGCGGCTCGAGGACCGACCGCAGGTCGAACACGCCCTCGAGCTCGGCGACGGTCCAGGTGGCCACCCGGGCGCCGCGGTTGGGGACGACCTCGACCAGTCCCTCGGCGGCCAGCCGGGACAGCGCCTCGCGCACCGGCGTGCGGCTCACGCCGAGCCGGTCGGCTAGCTCCACCTCGCCCAGCCGCGCGCCCGGGGCGAGGTCCCCGCCCATGATGAGTTCGCGCAGCGCGGCCAGTGTCCGCTCCGCGGACGTCTGCGGACGTGTCACCGGTCACACCTCCCCGTGATTGCATGCAAGGTAGGGGTGCCGACCGCCGGACACAAGGGTCCGCCGGGAGACCCCGCAGTTCCGCTTCGACGGTTGCCGTGCACGTCAGGACGGGTGCAGACTGCGCGCGACCCGGACCGGCCCGAGTCGGGCTCTGTATGCAACCGAGGGGGCACCGTGGGTGATCTGCTGGAGAACGGCCCGGCTCCGCGGGCCCGGCTGCGCGAGCTGCTCGCCGGGCCCGGGCCGCTGGTGGCGCCGGGCGCCTACGACGCGCTCTCGGCCCGGCTGGTCGAGCAGGCCGGCTTCGACGCCGTCTACATGACCGGCTTCGGGACGACGGCCTCGCTGATCGGCCGCCCCGACGTCGGGCTGCTGTCGGGTGCGGAGATGGTCGACAACGCCCGGCGGATCGCCGCCGCCGTCGACGTCCCGGTCATCGCCGACGCCGACACCGGCTACGGCAACGCGCTCAACGTCGTCCGCACGGTGCAGCTCTACGAGCAGGCCGGGGTGGCCGGGATCCAGCTCGAGGACCAGGTCATGCCGAAGAAGTGCGGGCACATGAGCGGCAAGGCGCTGGTCGGCACCGCGGAGATGGCCGGCAAGGTGCGGGCGGCGGTGGCCGCGCGGCGCGATCCCGACCTGGTGGTGATCGCCCGCACCGACGCGGTGGCCGTCAGCGGGGTCGACGACGCCCTGGAGCGCGCCCGGGCCTACGCCGACGCCGGGGCCGACCTGCTCTTCGTCGAGGCGCCGACCACCGAGGCCGACGTCGAGCGGATCGCCTCGGCGCTCGCCGGCGTCGCGCCGCTGGTGTTCAACTGGGCGGAGGGCGGGCGCACGCCCCCGCTGTCGCTGCAGCGGATGACCGAGCTTGGGTTCGCGCTGGTCATCTACCCGATCGGCACCCTGCTGGCCGCCACGGCGGGCATGCGCTCGCTGCTCGCGGCGCTGCGGGCCCAGGGGGTCCCGCCGCTGGAGGGGCTGCCGTCCTTCGGCGAGTTCACCGACCTCGTCGGCCTGCCCGAGGCGCAGGACCTCGAGCAGCGCTTCGCGGGGTAGGGGCGCTCATCATCGGCAGCCGCCGGAGGGCTCCGGACAACGTCTCGGCGCTCCTGTCACACCCGCCCCAGACGCTCGCGGCGATGACCGGACCGTTCCGTCCGGGCCGGTAGACAGGATCCCGTGAGCACCACCGACGCCCGGCCGCATCCGCACGACGGTGCCCCCCGGGTGGCCGTGGCGATCACCGCCACCAGCACGCCGGTGCTCTCGCACGCCCTCGCCCACAACCGCGTCCCGGTGGTCTCCCGGCTGGCCTTCGCCACCCACGGCGCGGCGGTGTCGGGCGCGGTGGTGCGGCTCGGCGTCCAGGACGCCGAGGGCCCGGTGGGGCGCCCGGTGGAGCTCACCGTCGACCTCGACGCCGACGCCACCACGGTGCTCAGCGACGTCGACCTGGTCATGGACCCCGCCGCGATGCTGCAGATCGAGGAGCAGCGGCCCGGCGTCATCGAGATCGACGTGACCGTCGACGGCGCCGACGTCGGCGGCACCGCCGTCCCGGTGCAGGTGCTCGCCGCCGGCCAGTGGCTGGCCACCCCTCTGCCGCTCGCGCTGGAGCTGCTGGCCGCGCACGTGCTGCCCAACCACCCGGCGGTCCCGGCGCTGCTGACCGAGGCCGCGGCGCTGCTCGACGAGCGCACCGGCGACGCGTCGCTGGACGGCGGGGAGGCCGGCCCGGAGCGGGTCGACGAGATCGTCTCCGCGGTCGCCGCCGCGATGCGGGCCCGCGGCATCCGGCACAGCGAGGCGGCCGCCGACTGGGCGCACATCGCGCAGAAGGTGCGCACCCCCGGCGACGTCCTCGACGGCCGGGTCGGCACCTCGCTGGACACCACGGTCGTGCTCGCCGCCGCGCTGGAGGCCGCCGGCGTCCGCACGCTGCTGTGGCTCACCGAGGGCCACGCGTTCCTCGGCTACTGGCGGGAGGAGCGCAGCGCCGAGAGCGTCGCGACCACCGACGTCGCACCGCTGGTGGACTCGGTCGGGCTCGGCCTCGTCCGGCTGGTGGAGACGACGCTGCTGACCAGCCGCAGCGACGGGGACCCCGACGCCGAGCGGCTGCACCGCGCGGCCCGCGACGCGTGGCTCACCGGCGGCGCCGACCGCGTCCTGGGCGTCACCGACGTCCACCGCGCCCGCCGCGACGGCATCCTGCCGCTGCCGGCCCGCACCCGCGGCCCCGACGGCGCGCTGCAGGTGGTCGAGTACCGCGCCGCCGAGCACGACCCGGCCGCGCGCCCGCCCGGCCGGCACGCCGCCCCGGCCGCCGGCGCCGGGGTGCCGCCGCGGGTGCAGCGGTGGAGGGACGACCTGCTCGACCTGGGCCTGCGCAACCGCCTCGTCCACCTCCCCCATGGCGCCGGCCTGCCGCTGGTCGTCCCCGGCCTCTACCTGGCCACCCTGGCCGAGCTGCTCGCCGACGGCGGGGTCACCCTGCTGCCCAGCGACCGGGTGCCGGCCGCGGACGCCGACGGCGGGCCGCGCTCGGCGCGGGAGCTGCCGGTCGGCGTGCTCGGCGAGGTCCTCCACGAGGGCCGCGCCGTGCACGCCGACGTCACCGAGGGCGGCTACCTGCCGCGGCTGCGCGCGCTGGCCGCCCGGGCGCGCACCGTCCGCGAGGAGACCGGCGCGAACGAGCTGTACGTCGTCGCCGGCAGCCTGGCGTGGGAGCTCGACGGCCGGTCGATGCGCTCCCCGCTGGTCCTGCTGCCGGTGGTCCTCTCCCCCGCCGACGGCTCCTACCGGCTGGCCGCCGACGACGCCGCGGTCGCCGTCCCGAACCGGGTCCTGCTGGAGAAGCTGCGCCGGGTGCACGGGCTGACCGTGCCCGGGCTCGACGGCGAGGACGACGACGGCGTCGACCTCGAGGGCGCGCTAGCCGCGGTGCGGCAGGCGCTGGCCGACGCGGCGCTGCCGTTCCGCGTCGAGGCCACCGCCGACCTCGCCGTCCTGCCCGCCGCCCGGTTCCGCGCGTGGCGCGACCTCGACCGGTCCTGGACCGAGCTGGCCGCCAACCCGCTGCTCGCCCACCTGGCGCACACGCCGACCGCCCCGTTCGCCGACCCGGTGCCACCCGCCGCGGCCGACGCCGACCTCGACGAGCTCGCCGCCGCCTGCCCGCTGCCCGCCGACGCCGCCCAGCTGCGCGCCGTCGCCGAGGCCGCCGCCGGCCGCACGTTCGTGCTCGAGGGCCCGCCCGGCACCGGCAAGTCGCAGACCATCGCCAACCTGGTCGCCCGCGCGGTCGCCGAGGGCAAGCGGGTGCTGGTCGTGGCCGCCAAGCAGACCGCACTCGACGTCGTCGCCCGCCGGCTCGAGTCGGTGGGCCTCGGCCCGGCCACCCTCCCCCTGCACGGCGACGCGGCCCGGCCGGCCGGGCTGCGCGCCCGGGTCCGCGCGGCGCTGGACCGCCCGGCCGGCGTCGAGGACCCGGGGCCGCCCGCCGACGTCGAGGGCCTGCGCGCCGCGCGCCGGACGCTGACCCGCTACGCCGACCGGCTGCACGCCCCCAACGCGGCGGGCCTGTCCTTCCACGCCGCGCACACCGCCCGGCCGGCCGCCGGCGAGGACGTGCCGCGGCTGCCGCTGCCGCAGGAGTTCGCCGCCGCCGCGCCGGCGGAGACGCTGACCGCGGTGCGCCGCGCGCTGGCGCTGCTGCCCGCCGTCGCCGACCTGGTGCGCCCCTCGCCGCGGCACCCGTGGGCCTTCGTCGACACCGCCGGCGTCGACCTGCGCGCCGCCCACGCCGCCGCCTCCGCCGTCGACGCCGCGATGCGCGCGCTGCCGGCCGAGCCGCACCTGGCGCGGGCGCTGCGCGAGGTGCGCACGCCCGGCGACCTCGACGACCTCGCCCACCTGCTGTCCGCGCCCGCCGTCGGCCTCGACGTGCTCGACGAGGTGCCCACCGAGCGCTGGTCGGTGGCGACGACGACGGTGCTCGGCGAGGTCGCCGCGTTCACCTCCGCCGTCCACCCGGGTCTTGAGCTGGCCACGCCCGAGGCGCTCGCGCTGCCGCTGGCCGACCTCTACGTCGCCGCGCAGACCGCCCAGGCCGGCCACTGGTGGGCCCGGCAGGAGGGCCTGCGGGCGGTGCGGGCGCAGCTGGCGCCGGTGCTGCGCCCCGGCGTGACCCTCAAGCTGCGCGACGTCCCGGAGCTGACCGCCGCGCTGTGGCGGCTGCAGACGGCGGCCACCGGCATCGCCGCGCGCGCCTCGGTCATCCCCGGGCTGTCGGTGCCGGCCGGCTGGAACCCGCTGCTGGCCCCCACGCTCCTCGACGGGCAGGTGGCCTGGCTGCGGCGGGCGGGCGCGGTGGTCGACAGCGCCCGCGAGTTCGCCGTCGCGCTGCGCCGCTACGTCGTCGCCGGGCCCGGTCCCTCCCCCGAGGCGGCCGCCGCCGTCGTGCGGCTGCGCGACGAGCTGGACCGGCTGCTGCGCGTCTGCCGCAGCACCCCCGCGCGGCTGGCCGCCTGGTGCGGCGACGACGGCGTGCTGCTGCGCTGGGCGATGACCCGGCCCGAGCGCGGCGTCGAGCACAGCGGGCTGATCTCGCTGCGCCGGTGGGCGGAGTTCCTCGACACCCTCGAGCCGCTGCGCGACGCCGGCCTGACCGACGCCCGCGCCGCGCTGGTCAGCGGCCGGCTGCCCGCCGAGGACGCCGTCCGCGCCTTCGAGCTCGGCCTGGCCGCCGCGTCGGCGACCGAGCGCAGCGCCGCCACCGGCCTCGACGAGTTCGACGCGGCCGCGCACGACCGGGCGGTCGCCCGCTTCACCGCTGCCTCCCGCGCCGTCCGCGCGCACCTCACCGGCGCGCTGCCCGCCGCGGTGGCCGCCCGGCGCCCCGACGACGACCTGCTCGGCGCGCTGCGGGATGCACTCGCCGACGGCGGGCCGGGGGTGCGCGCGCTGCTCGCGGAGCACGGGGACGTGGTCACCGCGCTGCTGCCGTGCGTGCTGGCCGGCCCCGACGCGGTCGCCCGGTTCCTCCCGGCCCGCGCCGGCCTGTTCGACCTCGTCGTGTTCGACGAGGCCTCGCAGCTGCGCGTCGCCGACGCCGTCGGTGCGCTGGGCCGGGCCCGCGCGGCCGTCGTGGTCGGCGACGGCGCGCAGCTGCCGCCGACGCCGCTCGCCGAGACCACCGCCGCCGGCGACGAGCTGCCGGAGCTGCCCGGCACCGCCGTCGAGGACGAGGAGTCGATCCTCTCCGAGTGCGTGCGCGCCGGGGTGCCGCGGCTGGAGCTGTCCTGGCACTACCGCAGCCGCGACGAGTCGCTGGTCGCGTTCAGCAACGCGCACTACTACGGCAACCGGCTCTCTTCGTTCCCGGCGCCCACGCCGGGACGGCCGTCGGCCGGGGACGGCGGGCACGGCATCTCGCTGGTACGGGTGCAGGGCACCTTCCACCGCACCGGCGCGGGCCGGCTGCTGCGCACCAACCCGATGGAGGCCAAGGCCGTCGTCGCGGAGGTCCGCCGCCGCTTCGACGCCGCCGCCCCGGGCGAGGTCCCCTCGATCGGCGTGGTCACCGTCAACGCGCAGCAGCGGGCCTACGTCGAGTCGCTGCTGCGCGACGCCGGCGACGAGCGGCTGGCCGCGGCCCTCGACCGCACCGACGGCGAGGGCGTGTTCGTCAAGGACCTGGAGACCGTGCAGGGCGACGAGCGCGACGTCGTGCTGCTGTCCACCGTGTTCAGCGCCGACGACCGCGGCGTGCTGCCGCTGAACTTCGGCCCGCTCAACCGGGTCGGCGGCGAGCGGCGGCTCAACGTGGCGATCACCCGCGCCCGCCGGCAGGTCGTGGTCTTCTCCTCCTTCGACCCCGCGGCGCTGCGGGCCGAGCAGACCTCCTCGCTGGGCATCAAGCACCTGCGCGCCTACCTCGACCTGGCCGCGCTCGGCCCCGACGCGCTGCCGCGGGAGGCGCGGCGGCCGGGGATCCCCGACCGGCACCGCGACGAGATCGCCGCCGCGCTGCGCGAGCGCGGGCTGGCGGTGCGCACCGACGTCGGCCTGTCGGGGTTCCGCGTCGATCTGTCGCTCGCCTCTCCCGACGCGCCCGACACCCCCGTGGTGGCCGTGCTGCTCGACGGCCCGGCGTGGGCCCGGCGGCGCACGGTCGGCGACCGCGACGCCCTGCCCGCCGAGGTGCTCGCGGGGCTGCTCGGCTGGCCCGCCGTCGAGCGGGTGTGGCTGCCCGCGTGGCTGCGCGACCGCGACGCCGTGCTCGACCGGCTCACCGCCGCGGTGACCGCGCTGGCCCCGCCGGCGCCCGCGGCCCCGGTGCTGGCCGTCGTCGACGCGCCGCCCGCGCTGCCGGACGACGACGAGGAGCCTGCCGGTCCCGGCCCGGCCCCGCGCGGTGGGCCGGTGCTTCGGTCGGTGGCCTCGGCCGCCGTCGCCGCCCTGCCGGCGCCGCGGCACCTGCCCGACCCGGCGGCCGCCGACCCCGAGGCCCCGCCGGTGACGCCGCCGGTCGTGCTCAGCGTCGTCCCGCCGGTCCCGGAGGAACCCCTGGCCCCCGAGGAGCCGCCCGCCGAGCAGCGGTTCCGGGCCTGGGCGCCGAAGCCCGCGGGCGACCGGAAGGTCCTCGACGCGCTGGCCGACCCGCGCAACGCGCGCCTGGTCACCCGCGTGCTCGCCGCGGGGCTCCGGGCGGAGGGGCCGGTGCACCGCGACCGCCTGGTCCGGCTGGCCGCCGGCGCGTTCGGGCTGTCGCGGGTCAACGAGGCCCGGCGCGACGCGCTGCTGGCGCTGCTGCCCGCGCACACCCTCGACGGCGACGTGGTCTGGCCGGCGTCGGTGGACCCGGCGACCTGGACGACCTACCGCCGCCAGACCGCCAGCGCCGCCCGGCCGCTGGACCAGGTGCCGCCGCAGGAGGTGGGCAACGCGATGGCCGCGCTGTGCCGCGGGGCCGGCGGGCTGGCCCGCGAGGACCTGTTCGCCCGCACCGCCGAGGTTTTCGGTTACCGGCGTCGCACGCCGTCCCTGGTCCCGCTGCTCACCGCGGCACTCGACCGCGCGGCCGCCGCCGGCCGGCTGACGGTGCACGAGGACGGCCGCGTCACCGCCTGCTAGAGGACCCCTGCTGCCCCCGCCACTCGCACGCTCGTGGCGGGCTCCTGCAGGAGGGCCGCCGCGCGCAGTCGTGCTCTGCACACAGGTGTAGGCAGAGCACGAGCTTCGTCGGGTCACCTCCGGTGACCCCCTTCGTGCTCTGCACACGGGTGTAGGCAGAGCACGACCGTCCGCGGGAGCACACCGGTCCGGCGACGGCCGGGTCAGACGCGCGCGAGCCCCACCACGGTGACGTCGTCGGTTCCCGCCGGGTCCAGCGCGGCGACCACCGCGTCGACCACCTCCTGCGGCTCCCCCGCCGCGGCGGCCACCGCGTCCCGCACGGCGGCCATGCCCTCGAGCAGCGGGCGGTCGCGGCGCTCGACCAGGCCGTCGCTGTAGAGCAGCAGCCGGTCGCCCGCGTCCAGCCCCAGCTCGACCTCCGGGTAGGCGGCGTCGTCGAGCAGGCCCAGCGCCGGGCCGCGGCCGTCGGTGACCAGGACCGCGGCCCCGCCGGCGGCGTGCACGGCCGGCAGGTGCCCGGCGCTGGCCAGGGTCAGCCGCCCGGTGGCCGGGTCGAGCTGGGCGACGACGGCGGTCGCCATCTCACCGGGCAGCAGCGCGGCCACCAGCCGGTTGAGCTCGGCCAGCGCAGCGGCCGGTCCCTCGTCGCGCAGCAGGGCCGCCCGCAGCGCGTGCCGCAGCTGCGCGGTCACTGAGGCCGCCGTCAGCCCGTGCCCGGCGACGTCGCCGAGCACCACGGCCAGCGTCCCGCCGGGCAGCGGCACCAGGTCGTACCAGTCCCCGCCGACGACGTCGGCCTCGCTCGGCCGGTACCGCGCACCCAGCGCGACGCCGGGCACCTTCGGCAGCCGCTCGAGCAGCAGCGTGCGCTGTAGCGCGGCCGCGAGCCGGTCGTCCTCGCCCGCGCGGGCCAGCACCGCCGCGCCGAGGTGACCGGCCAGCGCGCGGGCGGCGGCCACCTCGTGCCCGTGCCAGGGCCGGGCGGTGCCGCGGACGGTCTCGGTCCAGCGGGCGAACGAGCGGCGCGGGCTGAGCCGTCCGCCGTCGACCTCGGACGTGCGCGGGTCCCCGCCCCAGCTGACCTCGCGCGGCGTCTCGGGGCGGAACCAGGCGAGGAAGTCCCCGCGCCCGCCGCCGACCTCGACGGCGAGCACCCCGCTGGCGTCGGTGGCGAGGTCGTCGAAGCCCGGCAGGTCGAGGGTCAGCCGGTCGGTCGTCCCGCCGGCGCGCAGCACGGCCGGCACCAGCGCGGCGACCCGGTCGGGCGGTGGCGTCGTCCCGAGCAGGTGCAGCCGGCCGTCGAGCCGGACGGCGGCGCCGGACGCCGGCAGCAGGTCCAGCGCGGTCACCGCGCCGTCGACCAGCGCCGCGGCGGGCGTGCGCGGGCTGCGGCCGATCGCGCCGACCAGGTCGGCCTCCCGCTGGGAGACCGCGACGACGCGGTCGCGCTCGCCGGCCCCGACGGTGGTGTGCAGCAGCAGCGAGGCGGTGCGTCCGAGGAACTCCGCGGCGGTGCGGTCGGCGTAGGAGGGCCGGTGCGGACCGCTGTAAGAGTGGCAGGCGACCAGGCCCCAGAGCCGGCCCCGGTCGATGAGCGAGACCGACATCGAGGCGGTGACGCCCATGTTGGCCAGGTACTCCAGGTGCACCGGCGAGACGCTGCGCAACATCGCGCCCGACAGGTCCAGCGGCGCTCCGGTGCCCGGCACCCGCGGCGGCACGAGCGGCACCGGGGTGTAGGAGGCGTCGGGGATCAGCCGCATCCAGTTGGTCGTGTACAGCGCCCGGGCCTGGGCGGGGATGTCGCTGGCCGGGTAGTGCAGGCCGAGGAACGGCTCGAGGTCGGGGCGGCGGTCCTCGGCGACCACCTCGCCGTTCCACTCGGCGTCGAAGCGGTAGACCATCACCCGGTCGAACCCGGTCAGCGCGCGCACCTCGCGGGCGAGGACGGCGGTGAGCCCCTCCAGCGTCGTCGGCGCGGACAGCCGCTGCAGCACGGTGGGCAGCCGGCGGTGCCAGGCCGCGCCGGCCTCCCCGGCGCCGGCGACCGGCTCCCACTCGGTGACGAGCAGGCCGCCGCTGCGGGAGAGCACCAGGTCCAGCTCTGTGCCGCCGGGCGCGACCCGCAGCGGGTCGGCCTCGGCGAGGTCGCCGGCCAGCGCGGCGCGCAGCCGCTCGACTTCGGCAGGGGTGAGCAGGTCGGCCAGCGTCGCGGGGTCGGCGCCGAGGACGTCGGCGGCGTTGGCCGAGGCGACGACGACGGCGAGGTCGGGCTCGCTGACGGCGAGCAGCGCGCCGTGCGGCTGGATCGCGCCCGGGACCGCGATCGGCTCCTCGGCGCAGCGGGCCAGGGCCTCCTCGTCGACCCGCCGGCGGACGGGATCGGGCGCAGGCGGGGTCGGCGTCCCGGTGGAGGTCACTCCACCGACCCTACGACCCGACCTCCCCGTCGCCCCGGCCCGCGGACTCGACCACCGGCACCAGCCGCTCGAGCTCGAGCAGGTCGATGACCAGGCGGACCGCCTTGTTCTCCCGTGGGCACACCACCTGCAGCGACGTGCCGGCCTCGGCCGCCCGCCGCGCGGAGCGGACCAGCTGCCGGGCGCCCGAGGAGTCCAGGAAGGTGGTGTCGGTGAGGTCGATGACCAGCGACCGCGGCCCCGCGGCCAGCTCGGCCTCGACGCACTCGGCCAGTCGGGGGACCGTCGCGATGTCGAGCTCACCGCGTACCCTCAGCGCGGGTCGCCCGAGTCCCGCACCGCGGTGGACGGCGAACTGCACGATCGGGCTCCCTCGATGACGGAACGGACCCGAGGAGCGTAACGCGGCGTCGGAGAGGGGGCCTCGGCGTGGACATCTCCTTCACCGTGCGGCTGCCCGTCGACGTCGACAGCGTGCCGTTCGTCCGCGGCCTGTGCCGCCAGGCGCTCGACCACCTGCGCGTCGACCGGCCGGTCGTCGAGGAGACGACGCTGGCGCTCACCGAGGCCTGCGCCAACGTCGTGCAGCACGCCGGGGAGCACGCCGAGTACGAGGTGTCGGTCGCGATCGACGACCGCCTGTGCCGGATCACCGTGGTCGACGACGGCACCGGGTTCGACCGGGCCGAGGCCGAGGACCGGGCCCGCCTCGACGGTGACGGCGGCGCGGGCGTGCGGCTCATGCAGGCCCTGGTCGACTCCCTCGACTTCCGCCAGGACGCGCAGGGCCGGCACCGGGTCAGCCTGGAGAAGCGGCTGTCCGCCCGCCCGTCGCTCCGGCTGCTCGACCGCGAGTAGGCCGTCCCGGCTCAGGCGGGTGGCGCGTCCCGGTCGCCCTGCTGGGCGGGCGGGGACGTCGCCTCGACCGCGGTGAACGCCTCGACGATCTCGTAGGTGTGGCTCACCCCGGCCGGCACCACCCAGGAGTCGCCCGGGCCCAGCTCCAGCGTCTGGTCGCCGGCCCGCAGCCGGGCCCGCCCGGCGACCACGTAGCCCACCGTCTCGTAGTCGCGCGCCGTCTCCGGCTTGCCCGCGCTCTCCGGCTGCTCGTCCCACAGGCGCATCGCCACCCGGGTGCCCGCCGCGAGGTGGTGCTGTCCCATCCGGCCGGTGCCCGCGTCGGGGGCCGCGACCTTGGCGACCCGGTCGTCGCTCGTCTCGCTCACGGGGAACGGCTACCCGGGCGCGGGACGGGCAAGCGTCCCGCGCCCGGCGCGTCGCGACCGGTCAGGAGGCCGTCAGCCCCCGGACCCGCTCGATGAGGCCACCGGCGCAGGCGTCGATGAAGCCGTCGGGGTCGGGCCCGGCGTTCTGCAGCACGATGTGGTCGAACCCGGCGTCGACGTAGGGCTGCACGTGCCGCACGTGCTGGTCCTCGTCGGGGCCGCAGCTGAACTGCTGCTTGACGTCCTCGAGGCGCACCGTCGAGCTGGCGGCGTCGAAGTTGACCGGGTTGGGCAGCTCGCTCATGACCTTCCAGCCGGTCAGCGCCCAGCGGCTGGTCTCCAGCGCCTCCTGCGCGCCGGTGTCCTCGTCGGTGGCCCAGGCCAGCGGCACCTCGGCGTAGCGCGGACCGGACCCGCCGGCGTCGCGGTAGGCGCCGACCAGGTCCTCGCGCGGCTCGGTGGCGAACAGCCCGTCGCCGTGCTCGGCGGCCAGGGCCGAGGCGTTGCGCCCGCCGCTGGCGACGGCGTGACCGGCAGCTGGTCGGGCAGGTCGAAGACGCGGGCGTCCTCGAGCTGCAGGTGCTTGCCCTCGAAGGTCTGGTAGCCGCCCTGCCACAGCAGCTTGATGATCTGCAGCGCCTCGCGCAGCATCTCGTGCCGCACGTGGACCGCCGGCCAGCCCTTCCCGACGACGTGCTCGTTGAGCCGCTCGCCGGCGCCCACGCCGAGGGTGAACCGGTTGCCCGAGAGCAGCTGCACGGTCGCCGCGGCCTGCGCGATGACCGCCGGGTGGTACCGGATGATCGGGCACGTCACCCCAGTGACCAGGCCGATCCGCTCGGTCCTCGCCGCCATCGCGCCCAGCAGCGACCAGGTGAAGGCGCTGTGCCCCTGGTTGTCCAGCCACGGGTGGAAGTGGTCGCTCATCTCGACGAAGTCGAACCCGGCCTCCTCGGCGCGGACCGTCTGCCGCACGATCGCATCCGGCGGGAAGGCCTCGGTGGCGAGCTTCAGTCCGACCTGCATGTCGTGTCGTCCTCACTGTGGGGCTGCCGGGTCCGCAGCCAGGGCTGCCCGTGCCCCGCGGAACGGAAACGGCACACCGGGGTCCGCGGGCCGGCTTCCGGGTAATGCGGTCGCGCCGCGCGAGCCGAGCGCGTTGACTGCCCCGGCCCACCGATGGCACCGCGGGGACCGGGCTCCGCGCAGCAGGAAGAAAGGACCATGGAGAAGATCAGCGACCGCCTGCTCAGCTGGGCGTCGATCCTCGAGCCGGCCACCCGGGAGCAGGCCGAGCGCACCGCCTCGATGCCGTTCATCCACCCGCACCTGGCGCTCATGCCCGACGCGCACCTGGGGCTCGGGGCGACCGTCGGCTCGGTCATCCCCACCGACGGCGCGATCATCCCCGCCGCGGTCGGGGTGGACATCGGCTGCGGGATGATGGCCGTCCGCACCCAGTTCACCGGCGACGACGTCCGCGGCCGCAACCTGGCGGTGCTGCACGAGCAGATCGCGCGGGCGGTCCCGCTGTCGGCCGGCCGCTACAACCGCAAGCTGCGCGAGACGGCCGCGGCCCGGGCCGAGGAGCTGCGGGCACTGCCCGGGGTGGCGCAGGCCGACGGCGTGGCGTCCAACTGGCCGCTGCAGCTGGGGTCGCTGGGCTCGGGCAACCACTTCATCGAGGTCTCCCTCGACGAGGCCGACCGGGTGTGGCTGTTCCTGCACTCGGGCTCGCGCGGGGTGGGCAACCGGCTGGCGTCGACGCACATCCGGGTCGCGCAGGAGCGGACGCGGCAGCGGGGCGTCGACCTCCCCGACCGCGACCTCGCCTACCTCGAGGAGGGCGAGCCGGAGTTCGACGCCTACATCGAGGCGCTGCGCTGGGCGCAGCGGTTCGCCGCGCTCAACCGGGAGGAGATGATGGACCGCGTCGCCGAGCAGGTCTCGCGGTTCCTGACCGAGGAGGTCCGGCGCGAGCAGGTGGTCCAGTGCCACCACAACTACACCGAGCGCGAGACCCACCACGGCCGCGAGGTGTGGCTGTCCCGCAAGGGCGCGATCTCCGCGCGGCGCGGCCAGTGGGGGCTGATCCCGGGCTCGATGGGCGCGGCGTCCTACGTCGTCGTCGGCAGGGGCGACCCCGAGTCGCTGGAGTCGGCGCCGCACGGTGCCGGCCGGGCGTTCTCCCGGACCGCCGCGCGGAAGCAGTTCAGCCGGGCCGACCTCGACCGGCGCATGAAGGGCATCGCCTGGGGCCGCTCGGACGCGTTCCTCGACGAGCACCCCGACGCCTACAAGAGCATCGACGTCGTCATGGCCGACGCCGCGGACCTGGTGGAGATCCGGCACACGCTGCGCCAGGTGGTGAACGTCAAGGGCGACTGAGTCCTCCCCGGACGCTCGTGCTCTGCACACCCCTGTGTGCAGAGCACGAGCACGCCGGACCGCTTCCCCGGCGGTCCCCGGTGCAGGACAGTGACCCGGTGACGACGTCGATCGAGGCGGCCGGGCTCGAGCAGGTCGCGCCGGGGGTCTTCGCCTACGTGCAGCCCGACGGCAGCTGGATGATCAACAACACCGGCGTCGTGGCCGGCGACGACGGCACCGGGGTCATGGTCGACACGACCTCCACCGAGGCGCGCAACCGGGCGCTGTTCGCGGCGGTGGACGGCGTCGCCCCGGGCCGGCTGCGGGCGCTGGTGAACACCCACCACCACGGCGACCACACCTTCGGCAACTGGCTGGTGCCGGACGGGACGCCGGTGGTCGGGCACGAGCACGCGCGAGATGACCAGCTCGCCGCGGGCCTGATCGCCGCGCAGGTGCTCACCGGACCGGACTACGGGCACCTGGAGGTGCGCCCGCCCGACGTCACCTTCACCGGCGCGCTGACCCTGCACCTCGGGGAGCGGGCGGTCGAGCTGCACGCGGTGGGCCCGGCGCACACGCGCGGCGACGTCGTCGTCTGGCTGCCCGGCGAGCGGGTGGCCTTCGCGGGCGACGTCGCCTTCGCCGGCGGCCAGCCGTTCCTCGCCGAGGGCAGCGTGGCCGGGTACCCGCGGGCGCTGGCCGCACTGCGGGCGCTGGAGCCGGAGGTGCTGGTGCCCGGGCACGGCCCGGTGTGCCGCGGGGACCAGGTCCCCCGGCTGCTCGACGACCTCGCCGGCTACGCGGCCTTCGTCGACGCGACGGCGCGCGAGGGGCACGCGGCGGGGTGGTCGCCGCTGGAGACCGCGCGCCGGCACGCGGGCAACCCCTACGCGGCGTGGCAGGAGTCCGAGCGGCTCGTGGGCAACCTGCACCGGGCGTACGCGGAGCTCGATGGCCGGCCCCACGGCGAGCGGCTGCCGCTGGCCGGCATCTGGCCCGACATGGTCGCTTTCCACGGCGGCCCCATCGGCTGCCGGGCCTGAGGGCGTCCCCGGCGGTCACGCCGGCGCGGGGGCACCGTCCAGGCACCGCCGGGCCGCTGGGCGCATCCCGAGTCCCGCGAGGATCCCCCCGGCCCGGCACCGGCGCTCGCGGGCGCGCTCGCGCAACAGGGCGCCGAGCGCGGCGTTGACCGACCGGTCGGCGCGGCGCTCGAGGAACTCCGCCGTCGCCAGGTGGGTCGCTGCCCGCCGCAGTGCCTCCACGTGCTCGAGCCGCTCCTGCGGTCGACTTCCGGTCGGGGACCCGGCGGTCCCGTCCGCGCCCGCTGCAGCGCTGGTCGTGCTCGTGGTCGTCATCGCGTCCCTCGCCTCCGTCGGTCCCCGCATCTGTGGAGACGCCGGAAGGCGGCGGGGATGACGCGGCGCGGGGAACGAGGCGGTCAGCTGCCGGGGAAGCCCGGGCGGTCGCCGGTGCCCATCCCGCTCTCACCGGCGCGGGGCGACTGGTCGGGCGCGGCGCCCACCTCGGCGTCCTCGTCGTCGTGGACGGGGCGCTCGCCGGGCAGCACGTCGTCGTCCTGCCCGGAGCGGTCGTTCGTGCCGCCGTACGGCCGTCCGGTCATCGAGCCCTCGGTCACTGCGGACCTCCTCCGCCGAGCACCGACCGGCCGGCTGGGCTCACCCCGGTCGGTGCCGGGGTGCCCGGCCGGCCGGCTGCGGAAACCGTCGCCCCGAGACGCGGTGTGCCGGCTGATCCCGTGCTCTGCCGGCTCGATCACGCCCGCAGAGCGCCGGGAGAGCCGGCAATGGGGCGGCAACCAGCGCGAGAAGCACCGCGCCCCCCGTCCCGGAGCGGGACGGGGGGCGCGGTAGGGCGTCGGTCGGTCAGTAGGCCCGGCCGCTCGTGCCGCCCTTCTTGTTCTTGTTCTGGAAGTCGCGGACGAACTGCTTGATCTTCGCCTGGTTCTGCGGCTTCTGGAGCTCCTGCACCACCTTGGCGGCGACGCCCGAAGCCACGAGCTTCCTCAACATCCCCACGGGGTCCTCCTCCTGTCGGCTCCTGTCCCGTTGCCCCGTCAACGCGCGGGGCAACCGTGGGGATCCCGGCCTTTCACCCGTTCCACCGGTGGCGGGCCGCTGACGGGGCGTACGGACGCACCGTTGCGTCCTTTCTCGTCCCGTCCGGCGTGTCGGCGCCCGACCGGGTGCCGCCGCGTGTCCAGGACCTGGGCGTGCCCGGTGGTCGCGCTGGCGTGTCGGGTCCGGGAGGCCAGTCAAATCCGCAGGTCCGCGCCGGGCGTGGCGCCGCGTTCCGTCGGTTGAGGGCCCCCTGACCCCTCCCTACCGTCGTCGCCGGTCCGCCAGGGTCCTTCGTCGCGCCCCGTGCGACACCTGGTGGCCACGCCGAACCGGGTGCCGGAATCAGCCGGCAGCCCGGGCCGGGGACCCACTGCAGCACTGGGGTGGAGCGCGACTCGTCGCGCCGGGCGACTCCTCCGTCCGAACCCGTCAGCTAACCCGGTAGGCGGTCGCGGAGAACAGGAGAACCGTCGTCCATGACGACTGCACGCACGTCCACCGCTCGTCGCTCGTTCCGCGGCATCGCCGTCGCGGCCATCGCCGGAGCCGGCATCGTCCTCTCGCCCCTCCCGGCCTCGGCTGCCGCGGGCGGTGGTGGTGGCACCGCGACCGGGACGGTGGCCGCCGCGCCGGCGCCTGCGCCCACCGGCGCGGCCCAGGTCGCCGTCGACACCGCGCTCGCCCAGGTCGGTGACCGGTACGTCTACGGCGCCACCGGGCCGGACTCCTTCGACTGCTCGGGCCTGACCAGCTTCGCCTACAAGGCGGCCGGCGTCTCGATCCCGCGCACGTCGAAGGCCCAGTCGACCTTCGGCACCGCGGTGGCGAAGGCCGACCTCCAGCCCGGTGACCTGGTGTTCTTCTACAGCCCGGTGTCGCACGTGGGCATGTACATCGGCAACGGCCAGATGGTCCACGCCTCGACCGCCAGCAAGCCGGTGGCCGTCGTCGACCTCGACTCGATGCCGAGCTACGCGGGCGCCCGCCGGGTCGCCTGACGCACGTCGCGGAACGGTGCCCCGGCCGGGCCCTCCGGCCGGGGCACTCTCGTGTCGTGGTGCACGAGGACGGTCCCCGGTGGCCCCGCCGCGCCGGCTCCGGACCGGTGGTGGCGGTGGGCAAGCTCGTCGCCGACCAGCTGCTGGAGCTCACCGCTCCGCTGGTGGTCGGGAGCCAGCAGCGGGTGGCCCGGACGACGACGGCGGGCGGGGCGCCGGCCAACGTGACGGCGAACCTGGCCCGTCGCGGCACCCCGGCGCGGTTCGCGGGCTGGGCCGGGGCCGATCCGCTCGCGGACACGGTGCTCGCCGGACTGGCCGGGCGCGGGGTGGAGACGGCGGTGGTCCGCCGTGGCCGCACTCCCCTGTCGACGGTGCTCGTCCACCCCGACGGCGAGCGCACGCTGCTCACCGACCGCGGCGAGGGCGGGCTCGAGCCGGACGACGTCCGCGCCGCGTGGCTCGCCGGCGCGGCCGCCGTCCACCTCGACGGCTACGACCTGTTGCCTGGCCGTTTCCCGGACGCGCTCCGGGCAGCTGCCTCGCTCGCCCGGGACGCCGGCGTGCCGGTCACCGTCGACGTGGCGGCCGCGACGCGGATCGAGCGCCACGGGGCCGACGCGTACCGGGAGCTGCTCGTGGCGCTGCGGCCGGACGTCCTGTTCTGCAACGCCGTCGAGGCCGCGGTGCTGGGATTGGACGGCGACCGGCCCGCGTGGGCGCCGGCACTGGTCCTCGTGCACGCCGGCGCCCGGCCCACCCGGGTGCTCACCGCGGCGGGTGCGTGGCAGGTGCCGGTGGAGCCCCTGCCGGAGGGACGGCTCCGCGACACCACCGGCTGCGGGGACGCCGTCGCCGCCGGGGTGCTGGCCGGCTGGCGGGCGGGGGCGCCGGTCCTGGACGCGGTCCGCGCCGGCCACGAGGTGGCCGCGGTGGTCGCGGGTGTGGTCGGGGCCCAGCCGCCGCCCTGAGGTCAGCCGCCGAGGGCGCTCACCATGGCCATCACGGTCGCCATCTGCGGGCCGCGCTTGGTCGCGTAGTCGACGTCGCCGGGCCCGAGGTAGCCCCACCAGTCCCAGCAGCCCTTGGGGTTGCCCAGGGTGGCGTCGGGCCGGGCCTGCGGATACAGGACGACGAAGCGGTTGGTGTCGGCGTAGGCGTTGAGGTTGGACAGGTCGACGAAGGTGCGACCGATCTGCTCGGCGGTCTGCTGGCACCCGTGCAGTGCCACGACGACCCGACAGCCGGCGGTCGGCCTGGTGCAGTCGCGCGGGGTGTAGAGGTAGCCGGTCGACCCCATGCCGATGGCGGCCGCGCCGGTGCGGGTGACGTCGCCGATGCCCGGCGAGGCGGGGACCGCGTACGGGTCCTGGGAGAACTCGGTGACGGTGCCGCGCGGCTTGCCGGTGTTCGGTGCCTGCACCGAGCCGAACAGCACGCGCAGCGACTCGGCCTGGGCGTCGTAGGGCGAGCAGTTGTTGACGTACGGCGCTCCGGTGGCCCCGCAGGCCACCGGCCCGAGCGGGCTGATCCAGCCGTGGCCGGCCGCGATCGTGGACTGGTAGGTCAGCGGCACGCCGTAGTGGCGGTAGTAGGTGGCCAGGTCGTCGGCGACCGGGCGCTTCACGGTCGGGTCCTGACTGCCGTGGAAGAGCCAGGTCGGGATGCCGGCGAGGTTGGCCGTGGGGTCGATCTTCCCGTCGCGCTCGTACTCGGCCGTCCTCGCGTACTGGAGGGAGAGGTCGCGCGGCAGGACCGAGTCGGCACAGGCGTAGAGCGCGACGGCGACGTCGCCCATGGCACACCAGTACGGGCCCGCGCTGACCACGGCCGCGCCGTCGACCCGGCTCGAGAAGGCCACCTGCAGCTGGGTGGCCATGTACCCGCCGGAGGAGATGCCGGTGACGTAGGTGCCGTCGACCGAGAGCTGCGGCAGGGGCCCGGGTGCCGCCCGGGAGACCTGCCCTGCGGTCACTCCGGCGAATGCGAGGACGAACGCGGACACCAGGACGACGGCGCGTCGGTACAGCTCTGCTCGCGGACGGGGCACGACTCCTCCAGCTCTGCTCGCCGTCGGGTGACGGTGCTCACATCCGCCGACGCTCAAACACGTCCCGGGGCCGCTGTGCTCGTGACGCCTCCCGGAGGTGCCTTTGTAGCGATATTGGCTGCTCGCGGGCGTCTGACCTGCGGGTTCGGGTTGTCCGCCCAGCGCCGACCGGCTAGTATTCGATCATGCGTTCGAGCAGGTGGGAGACCGGTGACGTCCTCGACGACGTCGCCGCGCTGGTCGCCGAGCGCAACCGGATCGACGCCGCCCTGGCCCGCCGGGTCCGCGCCGCGGAACTGTCCCAGGCCCCCGAGCGCGACGGGCAGAAGAGCATGGCGTCGTGGCTGCGCGGGCACTGCCGGCTCTCCTCGGCGGCGGCGTCCCGGCTGGTCGGCAACGGTCGGGCGCTGGAGCACCTGCCGGCGCTGGCCGAGGCGCACGAGGCCGGGCTGGTGTCGGCCGAGCAGGTGGCCGAGGCCGCGCGGGTGGTCACGCCGCAGCGGCGGGCCGCGGCCGCCGCCCAGAACGTCGACCTGGCCGCGATGGACGCCGCACTGACCCAGGTCGCCCTCGACTGTCCCCACGCCGACCTGGTGCAGATCGTGCAGCGCTACCTCGACGCGCTCGACCCCGACGGGCCCGAACCCGACCCCACCGAGAGCCGGTCGCTGACGGTGTCCAAGCACGCCGACGGATCCCTCAGTGGACGCTTCCACCTCGACGCCGTGGGCGGAGAGAAGTTCCAGGCGGCGCTGGAGGGCCACGTGCAGGCCGACCGTCCCGCCGGCGACGAGCGCACCCGCGCCCAGCGGCTCGGCGATGCGCTCGTGCAGCTGTGCGACAACGCCCTGGCGTCCGGGAGCCTGCCGGTGCTCCGGACGGTGAAGCCGCACGTTGCGGTCCGGATCGACCTCGACGACCTGGCCGACCCCGCCACCGGGCCCGGCGCCGCCACCATGGGCTTCGGCGCCACCATCTCTGCGGCTCGCGCGCGGTGGCTGGCCTGCGACGGGCAGGTCACCCGGATCGTCATCGGCCCGGAGGGACAGCCGCTGGACGTGGGCCGGACCAAGCGGGTGGTGACCCCGGCGATCCGGCGGGCGGTGGAGGCGCGCGACGGAGGTTGTGTGTTCGCCGGCTGTGACGCCCCGACCCACTGGGCGGACGTGCACCACCTGGTGCACTGGATCGACGGCGGCGAGACCAGCCTGGCCAACAGCGCGCTGCTGTGCGAGCGGCACCACACCCAGGTCCACCACGGCTTCCGCGTCGAACGGCAACCCGACGGCCGATGGCGCACCTGGCGACCCGACGGCACCGAAATCACCGTCCCCGCACCTCTTGCCCCGACCCCGCTCGTCCCCGCCGCCTGAAGTTCGGGCTGCGGCACGAGTCTCCCGAGGTCAGCTCACGTGGGCGCTAGCGGCCTCGATGCGGTTCACCCAGGTGACTGGGGCATGCCCTACTGGCTAGGTCGAAAGGCCAGGCTGGTACAGGTCATGCGTCCGCCATGAGGTCGGCCAGGGCGTCGAACAAGATCTGCTCCGCGACCAAGTCCCCGGCGATGTCCGCGAGGTAGAGAGACGGGTACTTCTTCCACTGACTCTGACGCGCGAGTGCGATCTTGCCGCTCAGCGCCGGGATGCGCTCCAGGATTCGCGCTACTCGCTCTAGCCGATCCGCGCCCAATCTGGGCAGGAGGTCAGCGAGGTACAGCACGACATACGAGCGGGTCTTCGGACTGTCGTTGTTGGCGTTGAGCACCCACACCCCCGTGGGCTGCCCTCCGATGACGTACCAACCCGAAAGGCCTGGGGTGGCGCCTCGGCCTGGGTTGATCTTCAGTCCTCGGCTTTCGACGTCCTCGATCAAGCGGCGCATGAGAGCAACTTCGGCGGCGGGGCACCGTCCTACCGCAGCAGTGAGGAACGAGTCTCGGTCCCACAACTGGCCGCTTCCGCCTGCACCGCCCTTCGTGGCCACCGCACCGCTGGTCCGCCCGACAACGCGCGGTACGTAGACGGTGTGTCCGTCTCCCAGGAACTGCTGCAACTCAACCCCGAGAACCTCCGCCGGGGTCATCTGCTCGTTGAGGAACTCGATAATCCGAACGAGCTCGGCCGGCAACTCATCCGCGACGAACAGCATCCGGATGCGCCCAGCCTTCAGGTTCGTCTCAACAGTGCGCCAGAACTCCGCAGGGTCGAGGCCTGGCCGTAACTGCTCGAGCAACTCGTCGACGGACTTCCCATCCGCCTCGGCGGTTGCTGCCAGCGAGTCCTGGAGACCCGCCAGCGGCCAGTACTTCACGGCATTCGCGGCATAGTCCAGCATCTGGCCAACGACCTCACGGCGGATGCGCGTGTCTGAGGACCGCTTGACCTCCACGAGCACCGGCACGCCCTCGCTGTCTACGAAGAGGTGATCCAGGCTGAAGGTGCCTGCACCGTCTTGGACGCTAGGGACTCCCATCTCTCGGCGGATGAGTAGAAGTCGCCCGTCTTCGTCCCCGGCAGTGGTGGGACCGGCCAACACCTCGGGGTGGTCAGCCAACGCGGTCTGCAAGATCGCCTCTGAGTCATAGGACGACTGTTTTAGGACGGTCAGGCCGTCATCGGATCGCAAGAAGATGCCGTCAGTAGGCACGATCGCTACCTATCGCTCGAGGACTTGCCAGTGAGGGGACTTCAGCGGGGCCGCTGCCCGCCATCTCGGCCAGCCGGCACATCGCGTTCACCTGCCGCAGCTGCTCCGGCGTGCGCACCGCGGCGTCGAGCAGCAGCGGGCTCATCACCACCACCGCCAGCGCCTTGGCCCGCGACACCGCCACGTTGAGCCGGTTCAGGTCGTACAGGAACGACACCCCGCGCGGCGCCTCCTCGGCAGACGTCGACGTCGTCGAGTAGACGACCACCGGCGCCTCCTGCCCCTGGAACCGGTCGACCGTCCCCACCCGCGCCCCGTCGGGCAGCAGCGAGCGGATCAGCGCCACCTGGTTGTTGTACGGCGCCACCACGAGCACGTCCTCCGGCCCGATCGGCCGGTCCGCGCCCTCGTGGTCCACCCAGCCCACGCCCTGCAGGGACCGCCAGACGGCGGCCACCTCGGCCGCCTCCTCGGCGGACGACGCCGACGCCGCGACGGTGTGCGACACCGACCGCACCGCCAGCCCCGACCCCGACACCAGCCCGCCCGGCCGCACGGTGACCCGCTCGCGCAGCGGCGCCGACTCCAGCCGGCCCTCGTACGCCAGGTCGGACACGAACGCGGTCAGCGCCGGGTGCATCCGGTAGGTCGTGTCCAGGAAGACGCCGCGGCCGACGGGCACGGTCGGGTGGCCCTCGAGCAGGTGCTCCAGCGCCGACAGCCCCGAGTCCCCGGGGTGCACCGCCTGCGTCGGCTGGGCCAGCTGCTGCGGGTCGCCGAGCAGAACCAGCGACCGGGCCGAGCGCGCCACCGCCACCGCGTTGGCCAGCGAGAACTGCCCCGCCTCGTCGACCACGAGCACGTCGACGGCCTCGGCGAGGTCCGGCTGGGTCCAGAACCACGCCGTCCCACCGACCAGCGAGACGTCGCCGTCCAGCAGCCGGGAGGCGACGTCCTTGCCGTCCTTCGACCACTCCACACCCGGCGCGCCGCAGGCCTGGTGCTCGTCGCACTTCTGCAGCGCCGGACGTCCCACGGCGGCCAGCACGTTGCCGATGACGGCGTGCGAGGTCGCCGTGACCCCGACCTTCTTGCCGGCGTCCAGCAGCGCCCGGATCAGGTGCGACGCCGCCCGCGTCTTGCCGCTGCCGGGCGGGCCCTGCACCGCCAGCACCTCGCCGTCGAGCCGCAGCCCGAGCCGGACGACGGCGTCGCCGGCCTGCTCGTCCGGCAGCCGGCGGCAGTCGGCGGGCACCCGCCGCTCGAGCAGCGCCTGGCCGAGGCAGTCGCGGCCGGCCAGCACGTCCTCCGCGGTCGCGGCGATCGCCTCGCGCAGGCCCTTGTCGTCGATCGGCCCGCCCGGACCCAGTCCGCGGGCGGCGACCGCCGGCTTCGACGTCTTGACCACCAGGCGGCCCTCGACGGCGTCGAGCGCGACGACGGTGCCCACGCTCGCCCGCGTGTCGACGTCGACGGCCGGCTTGCCCGTCTGCAGCTTCGCGTCCTGCGGCGGGAACCGGTACTCGTACAGCTTCGACCGCTTCTCCTGGCCGACTTCGACCGGCGCCGAGAGCCCGCCGAGCGCCGTGCCGTCCTCCACCAGCGCGGCGTCGTCCAGGTCGGCGCGGGCGAAGAACTCCCACCAGCCGGGGCGGGCCTCGCGGCGGTGCCACTGCACGAGGTCGCCGAGCAGGTCGTGCCCGGCCGCCTGGAGCCGGTCGACCAGCGCGAGCTCGGCGGCCTCGGCCTCCGACCGCGGTGCCGGGCCGGTCGCCTCGGGCAGCATCGGCCGCGGCTGGCCGCCGTACAGCGACTCCAGCTCCGCCCGCTGCTCCTCCAGCCAGTCGTGCAGCTCGCGGGTCGAGTCGACGTCGTCCTTGTTGTAGAGCTCGATCGCCTCGAGGCGCTTCGGGTCGGGGTCGGCGAGCCACTGCTCGTAGGCGATGACGCTGCTCATGGCGTCGGCGACGTCGCCGGTGTGCTGCCGGCCGTACAACGCCTCGACCTTCTTGATCGAGTACGAGCCCTTGCTGATCCGCATCGACTGCTTGACGACCGGATAGAGGTCGACGAACCGCTCGGCGCGCAGCAGCTGGTCGAGCTCGGCCTCGCGGACGCCGTACCGCCCGGTGAGCCGCTTGAGCGCGCTGACCTCGTAGGCGGCGTAGTGGTAGACGTGCATGCCCGGGTCGGCGCGCCAGGCGTCGAGGACGAGGTCGACCAGGTCGGCGACCATCTGCCGCTCCGCGACGGGGTCGTGCGCCCACAGCGCGGTGAAGGACCCGTCGCGGCGCCCGATGCCGGCGAGGTACTCCAGGCCCGCGCCGTCGCCGGAGTGCGGGTCGCCCTCGAAGTCGAGGTAGAGGTCGCCGCGGCTGGGCTCGGGCAGCCGGAGCAGGCCGGTGGGTCCCGACGGCGGCAGCAGCGTGCGGGTGGGGACGCCGGTGCGGCGCTCGCGCAGCTGCTCGCGGGCCTGCTCCTGCACGCGCGTGCGGGTGGCCGCGCCGATGCGGGCGGCCCGCAGCGTCTCGGGGTCGGCGTCGGCGAGCTGCTCGAGGGTGGTGATGCCGGCGGCGCGCAGGGCGGCGCGGGTGTCCGAGCGCATGCCGGCGACGAGGGAGAGGTCGTCGGCGGCGGCCAGCTCGGCGTCGCAGCGCGGCTTCCAGGTGCACTGGCTGCAGTAGGCGACCGGGACCGGCTCGGTGGCCGGCGGGTCGGCGAGGAAGGCGGTCAGGTTGGCGCGGGCGCGGCGGGCGTAGGCCGCGACGTCGACCAGCCGCCACGGGTTGCTGACGCCGTCGCCGGTGATCACGCAGACGCGGTCGGGCTGCCTGCCCTGGAGGACGGTGAGCCGCTCGGCGTAGGTGGCCATCTGCAGCAGCGCGGGCACCTTGACGCGACGGGCGAGCTTGGCGTCGGCGACCTCGTAGGACCAGTCCCCGAGCGCCGAGGGGGTGGGCACCTTCAGGAGGAAGTCGGCCGCACCGCCCCAGACGCCGTCGAAGAACGACGCCTGCGAGATGACGTCGACGCCGTCGCGCATGGCCTGCAGGGTCATCGCCTCGGCCTCGCGGCGACCCTCGGCGTCGAAGCGCGCGGGGATGCGGACGACGGTCCGCCCCTCCGCCTCCAGCGCGTCGAGGTAGCGCAGCTCGTGCTCGGTGCCGAGGTCGGCGATGAGCGCGGCGTGGTCGTCGGGGCCCTCGGCGAGCGGCGTGAGCCGGCCGTCGGCGACGGCGAGGTCGAGCGTCGTCACGTGCGGACAGGCCTGGTGGCGGGTCAGGTCGGTGGGGCTCAGGACCAGGGAGCCGTCGGTGCGGTACATCGAGACGGGACGGTCTCATGCGGGCGCCGCGATCGGGGCCTTCCGCGCCGGGCCCCGAGTGCCTTTGTAGCGATAAAGGCACCCCACGCAGACTGGCCGACGTGACACGGGGACTGCACCGCTCGCACCGAGTGGCCGGTGCGCTGGTCGGGTCGGCGGTGGGTGACGCGCTGGGCGCACCGTTCGAGTTCGGCCCACCAGGCGCGTTCGCGGCCCGCTTTCCGGCACCCGCCCGTGGTGCCGCGACGGAGATGTGCGGCGGCGGGTCGCTCGGGTGGGCGCCGGGCGAGTTCACCGACGACACCCAGATGGCGCTGCTGGTGGCCGCGTCCCTCGTCGATCGCGGCGGGCTCGACGAGGCCGACCTGTTCGGGCGGTTCGCGACCTGGGCCGCGGCCGGGCCGCCGGACATCGGCAACCAGACCCGCGTCGTCCTGTCCTCCGGGTTGCCGTGGTCGTCGGCCGCGGCCGCGCACTTCGCGCGGTCCGGGCACGCGGCGGGCAACGGGTCGCTCATGCGGACGACACCGGCGGCGATCTGGTTCTCCCGCTCGGGCACCGAGGCCACCGTCGACGCCGCCCGGCGGATCTCGGCACTGACGCACGGCGACCCGGCGGCCGGCGAGGGCTGCGCCGTGTTCCACGAGCTGCTGCGGGTGGCGCTCGACGGCGGCGACCCGCTGGCCGCCGTCCCCGATGCCCTGTCGCTGGTGGCGCCGGAGCACCGGGACCGGTGGGCGACCGTGCTCGCGCCCGACTGGACGCCCGACCGCGCGACCGAGTCGAACGGCGCGGTGTGGCCGACGCTCGGCCAGGCGCTGTGGGCGCTGCGGCGCGGGCGCGACTTCGCCGAGGTGCTGCGGCTGGTCATCGACCTCGGCGGCGACACCGACACGGTCGCCTGCGTGGCCGGCGGGCTGGCCGGGGCCGTGTACGGGATGGGCGGCATCCCGATGCGGTGGTCCTCGCCGGTGCACGGTCGGGTGCCCGGGCACGGCGACCGGGTGTGGCGGCTGGCCGACCTGCAGCAGCTCGCCGCGGCGCTCGACGGCAGGCCGGTGCCCTCGTACGACCCCGGCGTCATCCCGCGGATCGGCCCGGTGGAGGTCCTGCCGGGGATCTGGGCGGGCAACCTCGACGGCGCGCGCTACTCGGACGAGGACTTCGCGGTCATCTCGCTGTGCCGGCTGGGCGAGCCGTTCCCGCATCCGAACCACCGGATGGCCTACATCGCGGACAACGAGCACAACGTCGACCTCGACGTGGTGCTGGCCGACGTCCTCGACGACCTCGCCGCGCTGCACGCGGAGGGCCACCGGGTGCTCGTGCACTGCCACGGCGGGGCGTCACGCACCGGGCTGGTGCTGCGCGGCTGGCTCGTGCGCGAGCGGGGGATGTCGGTCGAGGAGGCGACGGCGCACGTCGCCGAGCGCTGGCCGCACCTGGGGCTGTGGAACGACAGCTTCACCGCGGCGCTGGAGCGGCTGGCCGCCTCTCGCGGCTGACCGCGTCCCGCGTCGCCCCATCGGGCGAATCGCGCAGGCGACTGCCGGTCCGGTAGCGATACTCCGTCGGCTCGAACCACCGAGGAGAGGACCGCGCGGATGCACCAGCCGGCAGATGAGGGCCGGTACGGAGAACGCCAGCCCCCGCCCGGCAGCCTCCCTCCGCCGCGGGGTGCACCCGGCCCGCCGGCATGGGGACCCGCGCCGGGGAGCGCGGGCGGGCCACCGGCGTGGGGTCCGCCGCCCGGGCCTCCGATGGGTCCACCGGGTCCGCCGCCGGGCTGGGGGCCGCCGCCTCCGCCGCCTTCCGGAGGCCCGCCGCCCGGGCCGCAGTACTCCGTCCTGGGGATCATCGCCGTCGTCGTGGTGCTGTTCGTCCTCGTCCTGGCCGTCATCGTGGACGCCACGTCCACCGTCGAGTCGTCCGAGGCGTCGGATCCCGCGACGGCCCCTCCCCTGGCCTCGACCGCCGTGCCCAGCGCGGGCACGCCCGAGCCGGCGCCGGAGCCTCCCGGATTCGGGGACGGCACCTACCTGGTCGGCACCGACATCCAGCCGGGGCTGTACCGGGCCGACGGCACCTCCGGCTGCTACTGGGAGCGGTTGAGCGACGTGACGGGCGACTTCGACGCGATCCTCGCCAACGACAACCCGTCCGGGCAGTCCTACGTCGAGATCCTCCCGACCGACGTGGCGTTCTCGACCGACGAGTGTGGTCGGTGGACACCGGCCACCGCCGGCGGTCCTGATGTCAGCAACGGGTTCGGCGACGGGACCTACCTGGTCGCCTCGGACATCCAGCCGGGCACGTACGTGTCCACCGGCGGCTCGGGGTGCTACTGGGAGCGGCTGAGCAACCTGACCGGTGACTTCGAGGCCATCCTCGCCAACGACAACCCGTCCGGGCAGACCTACGTCGAGATCCTGCCCGGTGACGTCGCCTTCTCCACCAACGAATGCGGGACCTGGAGCCGCGTCGGCTGAGCGGGAGCGGCGTGTCGGCCGGCCGCAGGAGGCTCCTGCTGCAGAATAGATGCGCTACCGCATTATTTCCGCGACGCAGGAGGCGCCATGCTGACGGTCGACCAGGCCGCGGTCCGACTGAGGGTCAGTTCCCAGGAGGTGCGACGCCTGGTCCGCGTCGGGACGCTGCCCGCCCAGCGGGTGGGGCGCACCCTGGTGCTCCCCGAGGACGCGGTCGACGAGCGCGCGCGCCTGCCGGTCGCCGCGGGACGCGTCCTGTCCCCGTCGACCGCGTGGGCCACGCTGTGGGAGCTGTCCGGGGATAACGCGTCCTGGCTGGACCGGTCGGGCCGGTCCCGGGTGAGCACGCGGCTGCGGACGTCGGGCCCCGAGGAACTGGTCGCCGCCACCCGCGCTCGCGCCGACCGGCTCGGCCTGCGGGTCCTGCCGCCCTACCGCGATCGGGTACTGGCCACTGACGGCGTCGTCGTCTCCGGCATCACGGCGGCCGAGGCGGTGGGGGCCGACATCGTCACCTCCGACGCCCCGGCCGAGTTCTACTGCAGCGCCGAGACGCTCGACGCCCTCCGTCGCGACCTGGGCCTGTCCGACCGGGGTGAGCCGAACCTCGTCGTCCGGGTTCCGCGGTTCCCCGACCTGCCCTTGGCCGGCCTGGGCCACATGCCGGCAGCCGTCGTCGCCGTCGACCTGGCCGAGTCGGCCGACGTCCGCACCCGGCGCGCGGGGCTGGACCTGCTCGGCGCGGCCCTGGCCGCTGTCCGCGGGTGAGCACGCCCGCGCTCGTCGCGCTACCGCCGCTCACCGGAGCGCTCGACCGGCTGTGGGACCTCGTCCTCGACCTGGCCGGCCGGCTGGACCCGTCGGGCTGGGTCCTCGTGGGCGGCCAGATGGTGATGCTGCACGGACTGGCGGCCGGGCGGACGCCCACGCGAGCCAGCCAGGACGTCGACGTCCTGGCCGATCTGCTCACCGACCCAGCGGGACTGAGCCGGTGCGTGCAGGCGGTGCGGCAGTTGGACCTGCAGCCCCAGCCCGACAGCGCCGGCAAGGTGTACCGCTTCCGCCGGGCGAAGGACGGTGCCGTCGTCGACGTGCTGGCACCCGACCACTCCCCGCCGCGGTGGCCGCTGCGCACGGCGGCGGGCGGGGAGACGATCCGCGTCGAGGGCGGTCACCAGGCGCTGGAACGAGCCATCCGACTGACCGTCGCCAAGGGAGACAGGTCGGCGGTCGTCCCGGCGCCGGACCTCCTCGGCGCGCTGGTGCTCAAGGCGGCTGCGTGGACGAGCGACAACCGCGACCGGAGCCGGCACAGCGGCGACGCCGCCTTCCTCGCCAGCCTGATCACCGATCCGCTGGCCGAACGGACCCGCTTCGCCGGCAGCGACCGCAAGCGGCTCCGGCGCCTCCATGCGGTGCTCGGCGATCCCGAGGCTCCCGAGTGGCGAGCGCTCGGCGACGCGGCCGACGACGGCTACGCCACCTGGCGGCTGCTGCTCGGCTCAGGCCGCCCGTCGCGATGCCGGCCCTTGTTAGCGTCGCGGCATGGCTGTCGACCCGCGTGGCGCCGACCTCAAGCGGTACCTCCAGGAGGACCCGGGCGGGCCGGTGGTGATGCTCAACCTGCTCCGGTTCGCCGAGGGCGGCCGCGAGTCCTACGACCGATACGCCGCGGCGCTGTCGGAGACCTTCCTCCCCCGCTACGGCGGTGAGGTGCTCTACGCCGGCGACGGCGGCACCCCGCTCGTGGCCGAGCAGGGCCAGGACTGGGACGCCGTGCTCCTCGTCCGCTATCCCTCCCGCGAGGCGTTCAGCCGCATGGTGGCCGATCCCGAGTACCAGCAGGTCACGCACTGGCGCACCGAGGCGCTGACCGAGGCGGTGCTGCAGCCGACCACCGCCTGGGCGCGCGGCTGACCCCGTCGCCGAGGCGGCCACGACCCTGCCGGAGGCATCGGCCCCGGCCCTAGGGTCGAGGCATGCGGAGGCCGGTCACGCAGGACGACCTCGACGCGCTGTACTCCCCCGGCCAGACCCCCGAGAGGAGCCGCGCGGTGGCGCGGAAGCTGGAGGCGTGGGCGGCCGAGGGCACGCGGCCCGACGACGAGGTGAACGCCGCCCAGTTGCTCGTGATGGCCGGGGAACAGCTCGTCCGGGTGGGCGACGCTCCGGAGGCCGTGCGGGTGTTCCGCCGCGCCGTCGCAACAGGGGAGCCGGTCGAGCCCGACGTCCGCTGCTACCTGCACAACGCCCTGCTCAAGACAGGGGACGTCGACGCCGCCCGCGCGCTGGCGGAGCAGGTACGCCGGGAGCGCCCGGCCGACGCCGACGTCTACCTCCTCATCGGCGAGGACCACGAGCTCCACGGCGACCTGCGCGAGGCCCACCGCTGGCTGACGCTGGGCGTCCGCCGGGCCCTGGGGGACGTCGAGGACGCGTCCGAGGCGGATGCCTACAGAGCAGCCAGCGAGGCCGCCCACCTGCTGGCGGCCCGGCGGCGGGTCCGCCGGGCGCTGGGCATGGCGCCCGACGAGTGGGACGAGCTGGTCCCGAGCCACCGGACCTCGACGACCTGCCCGACTGAGGGTCAGTCCGTCCGCACGAGCTCGCTCGGCGTCACGCCGTCACACCGGCACCCGGTTGGCCGGGCGCCGCGACGGGCGGATGGTGCGCGCGGCGGAGCGGGCCAGGCGGATGGGGCCGGTGTCCCACAGCGGCCGGCCAGGCTCCTCGACCGGCGGCGCGGGCCGCGGCGCCGGCGGGCGGGCGGCCTCCTCGGCGTCGGCCTGCGCCTGGGCGAGCGTGGCGAGGTGGCGGGCGCGGATGGCCGCCTTCTGCCGGTCGAGGCGCTCCTGCTCGGCCATGACCAGCAGCTCCTCCTTGGCCTCGGCCACGGTCCGCCGCGACTGCTGCTGCAGCTCCTCGATCTCGACGTCGCCGCCGTCGCGCAGCGCGGCCAGCCGGTCGTAGGCGGTCGGCGGGCCGAAGTTGAGCAGCACCTTCATGAGCACCGGCAGGATCTCGACGCACATGAACAGCAGCGACAGCATGAACTTGGCCGCGGCCAGGGTGGCGTTGCGGTCGCTGAGCCGGTCGAGCGCCTCGAGCCGCAGCAGGATGCCGCCGGAGCCCTCGTTGGTGGCGTCGAACGCGGCCTGGAGCCGGTCGAGCTCCGCCGTCAGCCGGGCCAGCTCGGCCGAGTCGGTGGCGAGCGCCGCGGCGGCGAGGTCGGCGCTGCGCGACTCGGCGTCGGCGGCGGCGTCGGTGGCGGCGTCCAGCTCCGCCCGGGCCGAGGCGACGACGGCGACCTGCGCGTCGGCGGCGGCGCGGGCCTGCACGTAGGCGGTGCCGGTGCCCGCCTCGCCGGTGCCGCAGGTGCCGTCGAGCTCGCACTGGGCGCGCGCCTCGAGGTCGCGCTGGGTGGCCAGGGCGGCGTCGTAGGCCTCCTGCCGGGCGGTCAGGTCGGCCTGGACGGCGGCCAGGGCGGGGTCGGCCTGCCCACCGGTGGCGACGACGTCCTGCGCAACCGCGACCCGCTCCTGCAGCTCATCCAGGCCGGCGAAACGCGCGTCGGCCTCCAGCGACTCCCGGTAGGCGTCGGCGGCCTCGGCCTGCATGACGGTGATCTCGGCGTCGATCTCCTTGTGGAACACCTGCAGCGTCAGCGGGGTGGCGACGACGACGCCGAGCACCAGCGCGAGTCCGACCCGCGGGACGGCGAGGGCGAGGTTGCGTGCGAGCGAGGCGTCGTGCGCCATGCCGACCAGCAGCATCCGGTCGAGGTTGACCACGACGGCGCCCCAGCCCAGGCCGAGCACGAGCGCGAACGGCCACCACACGCCGAGGGCCATGTGCAGCGCGAACGCCGCCGAGGCGACGGCGAGCCCACCGGTGCTGAGCAGGACGCCGCCGAGCGCGGCGAACCGCGGCCGCGCGCCGGGCGCCGCCTCGAGCAGGTCGGGCCGCGCGCCACCGAGGACCGCCAGGCGGTCCTGGAGCCGTCGTCGTCCAGCCATGCGAGAGCACTCCCCGGCGACGGGGGTCGAACCGCCGCTCCCCTGCCCCATCGGCAGCCCGGCGGCCGGCCGCGACCTCCTCGTCACATCTGCCCCACGCCGCGGGACGGACCGGTCCCGCCAGCAGGTGCCGGTCAGCCGTCGGGGGTGCGGAAACGGCACCGCGGGCCGGACGCTGCGGCGAGCCGGCGGTCGAGGGTCCACAGGGCGGCGTCGAGCTCCTCGGCCAGCGCGACGTAGGCGGCGTGGTAGGCGGTGACGGCCGGGTGCAGCGCCCAGACACGGTCGCCCAGCGGCTCGTAGGGGAAGACCGTCACCGGCAGCTGCACGAGGTCGCGGTGCGCCAGCGCCGCGGCATCCCGACCGAGCCGGCCGGTGAGGACCGCGCGCCGGAGCACGTTCGCCACCTCGACGTACAGGTGCGCCGGCGCCACGAGCATCTCCCCGGGCAGGCCGTCGCGGGCCCACGTCCCGTCCGCGCCGTCGTCGACGAGCGCGGCGACCACCACGGAGGAGTCGACGACGGCCGTCACCGGCGGTCGTCGTCGCGGAGCTCGAGGATCTCCCCGGCGGCCAGCCGGCTCCCGGTCGCCCGGATCCGGTGCTCGACGCGGTCCCACAGGTCGACGGGGCTCGGCCGCCGCGCCAGCTCGTTCAGCTGCGCGCGGACGTACTCCTGCAGCGACTGACCCGCCCGGGCGGCTCGGGCGGCGAGCTCGTCGCGTGTCTCGTCCGGGACGTCGCGGATGGTCATCGACACGGGCACACATGCGAATTAGCAGCAGCGACTGCACAACGCTGTCGCTGCCGTCCCGTCGTGGCCACGGGCGGTGGCGGGGCGCCTCCCGGTGATGCGGCCATCGCTCCCGCCCCTCCCACGATGCTGTCCCCGATGGGCTCCGCAGCGCCGGAGCTGCACCTCACGCCCCATGGAGCGCAGGACCCACCGTCGCCCCGGACCTCACCGGACGACCGTCAATTGGATGGCAGGCTGGCCCGCCGACGGGACGTCAGGCGAACGGCGGGAGCACGGTGCTGCAGCAGGGGACGTGTCCGGTCTGTCGCCGGACGGAGAGCCTGACCCCGCAGAAGCTGCGGATGAAGGTCCACTGGGTGGCCGACGTGCGGTGCGCCGGGACCGGCCAGAAGCCCGTCGACCCGCCGCCCCGCACGAGCCCGGGTCGGTCGGCTCGCCGGTGGCGGTGGGCGCTCGCCGTCGCCGCGCTCGCGGTCGCGCTCGTCGTCGGCCTCGTCGCCGGATCGGGGAGTGACGACGACTCCGCGCAGGCGTCCGGTCCGGCGCGGAGCACGCCGTCGGAGACGGTGCCGTCGAACGAGGCGCCGGGGGTGGACACGTCGGTGCAGGACGCTCTCGCCGAAGCGGGAGTCGGTGCCGCGCTGGTCGCCCAGCTCGGCCAGGTCGCTGGGGACACCGGGTACGGCCTGACCCGCGGGGTGCCGCTCACCGGGGACGCCGCCCGTGGCTTCGCCGTCGTCCAGATCACCACGTGCCGCGAGGCGGCGTCCGGCTACCGCAGCCTGGACGACGTGCAGGCGAGCGACGTCGCCAGCGGCGCGTCGGAGGCCGACGCCCGGACGATGGCAGTGTTCCTGCGTGACGTCTTCTGTCCCGCGGTGCGTCCGTCGCCCGAGCCGACTCCCGGAGCGTCGACGCGCGGGACCGCGGCGGAGCAGGACGGCACGCGCGGACTGATGAGCTCCGCCGATCGGCTCGACGCCACCCTGACGGCCGGCGCGGTCACCGACTGCGCGGCGGCCACGGGGCAGCCGACGGGTGAACCGCACGCCTATCGCCTGCCCGGGGGCGAACTCCTCTGCGGCGACTTCATCACCGACGGCCCCTGGGATCCGCACTTCGTAGGCCTCAGCGTGGTGTTCCCTCAGCCGGTGTCGACGGATCAGGCCCTCGCCGTGGTGACCTCGCTACTGCCGCCGGACGCCCGGCCGGGGACCACGCGCGAGGGCACCAACGCGTCCTACGCGGCCGTGTCGGGCAGCTGCCTGAGCGTGCTGTGGACGTCGACGACGATCGGCGACTCGGTGGACCGGGTGAACCCGAGCTGGGGCAACGACCCCGAGGTCACCGCGGTGCTGTACTCCGACCGGCAGACCTCTGACGGGTCCAGCTCCGTCTTCGACGGCACCGTCCGGCTGGCCACGGTGGGCGTGGGCGGCCACAACGTCGGCGCGACGACCAGCACCGTCACCTGCTGACCAGGCGTCGGGCTCCGTCCCCTCGACGTACCGGGTGAGGAGCTCCGGCCGGGTGGCGCCTACTGAGCCTCCCTGTCCCGTCCGTCGTCGTCCGTGCGTCGACGGAACGTGCGCGCGGTGATCCCGCTGGAGATCCTGCCCGTCACCGACCTGGCCCGGTCGAGGGTCTCGCTGCCCAGGCGCTTCGACGCATCGACGCCGTCCGCTCCGGTCTCCACGACCCGATCCCTGAGCTCCGCGGCCGCAGCCGTCCACGCCTTCGCCTCCAGCGAATCCCCTCCGGGCTCGATCCCGAGCCCCGTCCGTGGAAGTCGGCGACGGCGGTGATGACGTGCTCGCTGGACTGCACGACGGCCGGGGACGCCACCGGGTTCAGCAGCACCTTCGTGTTGGCGGTGGCCGCAGCTGCGGCCATGCGGACCAGCAAGCGCTCGGTGGTCTGCGAGATCGTGTCCAGCCGCTTCTGCCGGACCGCTCGCAGCCCGAGGCGGTGACCGTCCAGGTCGTCCGGAGCCACCTCCAGCACCCGGTCCAGCTCGATCACAGCCACGGCGTCCAGCAGCTGGAAGCAGCGAGCCAGGACTGCGGGCCAGCTCTGGACCTTGGTCTCGACACCCTCCGTCGCCTTGGCGAGATCACCGATCTTCGCCTTGCTCTCCACCTTCTCCGCGAGTGCGTCGAGTTGGCGCAACGCGTGGGCCTGCGTCCGCGCGATCGTCGCCGACGAGGCCTGGACCTTCGACCACGTCACCTCGTTGACCCGACCCCCGTGCTCCCGGATGGTCAGCGCTTCGTCGATGTTGAACCCCACACCGATCACGTCCGCCAGGACGGCGTCCTCCTGGGCGCGGAGCACGTCGTCGAGCTTCTCGTCGATCGTGGCGAGGTAGTCGGTGATCTCGTCCATGACCTGCTGCATCGCCAGCTGCGTCATGATCCCCGCGGCACCGCTGAGGAGCGCCGGATTGGCCGCCTTCGATCCGGGCCCCTGGGCGATCTGGAGCCACGACTTGATCGATCCCGGGTCTCCGACCATCGCGTGGCTGACACCTGGCGTCCTGCTCGGCATCAGCCCGTACTTCTTCACGCGATCCGCCGACTCCGGGGTCAGCTCGACCCACCGCCCCGAGGCGTCCGCGACCCTCGAACCGGCATCCGCGAGCGCGGCCCGCGGCTGAGGACGCTCCCGAGCTTGGGCAGGTGACGAGACCTCGGCGCCAGCCCCTCGGAGACGAGGAACCGGTCGACGGCCGCCCCATCGCCGATGACCGCCAGACCATCACCGTCACTGATCAGCTGGATCTCGCTGCTCATCGTCGCTTCCAGAGGTCGAGCCGGCGCCCGTTGCGTGGGCGTCCGGACCATCGGAAGACAGCCCGCGGCACTCAAGGTCAACCCTCCCCGCGCTCCCACTCGGCCGGAGTCGGTTGGCAAGCCGCCGCCATCGCAGGATCTCGAGCCCCCCGTTGCAGTCAGCGTCATCGCAGCGGTGACCGCCCCGGCTCCGGCCTTCGCCCTGGACCGGCATCGTCCGATCCTGCTCCTGGCGCGCCACGGGTCCGCCCACCTCGAGGGAGGCGAGTGACCGCACCAGCACCACGGGTCCCCCGTCGGCGCGCCGGAACGTCGCCGTCTGCTTCGACGAGCGAGCCTCCCGGGGACGCCCGTTCCGTCTGTGGGAGACACCCGTGCCCGACACCGCCACAGCGCGCAAGCTGTTCAACGGCCCGCCGGCCGCCGCCATCGCCGCGTCCGTGGACGACCGGCTGGTCCGCGAGGACTGCCGGTCCGACCGCTTCGCCCAGTTCGGCGACGCCGACACCGTGCTGCTCGTGGCCGGTGAGCAGGAGGGGCGCGACATCGAACTGGCGCTGGCGTACGGCGTGGCCTGGGCCGGCCGACGCCGCCTGGTCCTGGCGCTGCCGGAGTGGTCGAGCACCGCCACCGCGCAGCGCATCCCGTGGTTGCGCTCCGCGATCCGCCCGGCGCTGTGGCTGCACGACGGCCGGCGCTCCGTCCCGGCACCCGAGCGCAGCCGCGAGGACACCGTCGCGGCCGTGACCGCCTCCCTCGGCGGGACGACGCCCGAGTCGGAGTTCCGCCGGGCCGCCACGGCACTGCACCTGCGCGAGCGGAGCGACTGGGTCACCGAGCTGGTGGACCTGGCCACCCAGGACGACCGCCTCGACTCGGCGCACACCCAGTCGGAGCGGTCCTGGCACCACCGCGGCCAGCGGGTGCTCTCGGTCGTGCGCGCGGGTGGCGGCGTCCGTGTCCGTGCGGGCATCCACCACTCCGCCGCCGACCGCGCACCGCGGACCCTGCTGCTGGACGGTCCGCTGTCGGCGGCCGCGCTCGGGGAGATCCGCGGGGAGGTGGACGCCGCGATCGCCTCGCGGTCGAGTGGGGACGACCCGGGCGTCCGGCGCGACGACGAGCACCTGCTGCAGGCCGTGCTGCGCCGCTTCCCGGCGGTGGTCGGCATCGAGCAGCAGGCGATGCGGGAGGTCCCGGCCTGGCGGCCGACCGACACCGCTCGCGGGTGGGCGCGCGGGTACGTGGACCTGGTCGGGCTCGACGGCAACGGGGACGTGCTGGTCACCGAGACGAAGCTCGAGAAGAACGCCGACCCGCTCTCCCTGCTGCAGGGACTCGACTACCTGGTCTGGGCGCAGGCGTACCGATCCGCGCTCGCCGGCCGGCTGGGCGCGGCCGACGGTGCCCGGATCCGCCTGGCGCTGGTGGTGGGCGCCCGCTCGGACGGCACTCCGCACCTGCCGGCGTACACGCGCGCCCTGGCCGCCGCCCTGGACGACGACGTCCCCTGCACCGCCCAGGTGGTGCGCGGCTGGGCCGAGCCCGACCCGCGCCCGGTCGGCGAACCGCTCGACCTCCTCCCCTGACGACCCACGACACCGACCCGGAGTCCCCGTGAGCTATCGCCTCCCCGAGGCCCTGCAGACCGACGACGACACCCGCGCCCTCGCCTTCCTGCGCGAGTACCACGGCCGCGACGGCGGCCCGGCCTACACCGGCTCCTACTTCGACGGGTGGGGTGGGCAGCAGGACCCCGACCGCTTCACGGCCGAGGACGTCGTCGCCGTCACCTTCCTGTCCGTCGTCGTCCCGCCCATGGCCGCCCACCGCCTGCTGTACACCGAGGCGGAGCGATTCAACCGGCTGCTCGGCCAGGTCGGCCCGGACCGCGACTTCGCGCAGGAGGCCCAGCCCGTGCACCGGGACTGGCCGGGCTGGCGCCTCGAGACCGCCCTTCGGGAACTCCCTGGGATCGGGCGGACCATCGCCAGCAAGCTCTGCGCCCGCAAGCGGCCCCGACTGCTGCCGATCTACGACTCGGTCGTCGGCGAGGTGACCAGCGCGCAGTCGCAGCAGTGGGAGCCGCTGCGGGAAGCGCTGCGGGCCGACGACGGCGCGCTGCACCGCCGACTGCTCGCCCTGCGCGACGCCGCGGGTCTGGGTGCCACGGTGTCCGCCCTGCGGGTCTACGACGTCGTCGCGTGGATGGAGGGCAAGAAGCGAGGCGTGCGCCCGACCACCCGTGACGAGCGACTGGGTGTCGAGCTCACCGAGGGAGCCTCCCTCCCTACCCCGGAGGAGTGAGGACCGGTCCTGCCGTCTGCTCCAGGGATCCGAGCGCGCTTACCGTCGGCGCTCGTCCGTCGGGGAGGATGCATGGCGAGCACCGGGCAGTGTCCCGTCTGCAACAGGCTGGTGACACTCACGGCGAGCCGCCGGCTCATCAAGACACACGTCACCAGGCGCGCACGGTGCGCGGGGATGGGGCAGCCACCCGTCGAGGGCACCGTGGTCGACGACGCGGTACCGGAGGTCCGGCGCCTGCCCGCGGGGAGGGCCGCTCGTGAGACGGCGGTTCACCGGGCCGAGATCCGGGACATGGCCGCCCACGTCAACGCGGCCGACGACGAGGCGGCGCCGGTGACGGCTGCGACCACCGAGCTGCCGGAGATCGAGTCCGACGCCCCAGCCGCTCGGAGCTCCGGACGAGCCGGCGTCTGGGTGGCCGTCCTCGCCGCGCTTGCCCTGACCCTCGTGGTCGTCCTCGCGAAGGCCTCGGCCTTCTCCGCCGAAGAGGCCGCCGAGACCACCCGCGCCCCCGAGGTGGCACAGGAGCCGGAACCGACGGCGACCTACTCGGGACCCTCGACGTCGATCCCGCAGACTGACGAACAGCCGGCCTCCGGGAACGGGAACCCGTACGGCCTGCCCGCCTCCGTCGTCGAGCAGACCTTCCTCGAGTCCATCCACGCCTCCGGCCTGTCGGCGTACGGGCCGGACAGCGAGCAGGTCGAGCTCGCGCACGTCATGTGCGGAGCGCTCGACCGCGGTGCCTCGTCCGAGGACGCGATGGACGCGCTCATGAGCTCGGGGTACTCCAGCACCACGGCCGGCGCGTACTTCGGACTGGCCGTGGCGTCCTTCTGTCCCGAGCACAGCACGTGGTGAGCACTGCGCCGCCGGGCCTCTCGCCGTCCTGATCGACGGAGTCAGCGGCTGCCCTCCCGCCAGGTCGGGCTGACGGCGCTGGTGACCGTGCGCAACCACGAGGACGGCGACGCCGACGACGTCGTCCTGGCGCGGTACGACACCGACCTGCAGCCCGTCGGCGAGCCCGTGGTGCTGGTCGGCGAGGAGGTGGGCACCGGCCATGCGCTCGCGGTGCTGACCGACGGGACCGTGCTCGCCTCGGTCTACGCCGGCGGGTACGAGACCGGCCGGGCCCTCCTGCTCACCGTGCGGAACGACGCCGTCGTGGCGAGCACGGGGTCCTGCCCGGCCCGGCGCCCGACCTCGCCGTCGAGCCGGGCGGGGGGCACGTGTACCTGTCCCACGGGCGCCCGCAGAGCCCCGTCGGCGTGGCCACGGTGGACCTCGCCACCGGGCAGGTCGTCGCCGACGTACCGGTGTGCGCGGACGGGACCCCGGCGCCGGTCGCCCTCGCCGCGGACGGCCGGACCCTCGCCTCCGCCGCCGGCTGCTGGGACGAGCACGACCACCTGGACCCCGCCGTCCTGGTCGGCTGAAGCGGGGTCCACGTGATCGCCAAGTGGGCGGCAAGCCGCGCGGCCGAGGGTGCGGAGGACCCCACAGCCCAGGAGGCCCACGCATGCGCCCGACCCGGCTCGGCACCGCCGCGCTGCTCAGTTCCGTCCTCGTGGCGGGCTGCTCGTCCACCGTCGCCGGCTCCGCGCTGCCGGCCGGCGCCGGGCCGTTCACCGAGGTCCTCGACCGGATCGACCTCGCCGACGTCGACGACCAGCTCGACCTCTACGACGTCGCCGCCACCCCCGACGGCTCGTTCGTCGCCCTGCTCACCGGCAACCTCGGCACCGCCAACCGCCAGGGCGGCGCGCTGGTCGAGCTGGTGCCCGGCGACGACGGCCTGACCGTCGGCGCCGTCGTCGAGGGCGCGCCCTACGCCGGGGACGGCGCCGGCGGCGACCTGTACGTCGCCGACGACGGCACCGTCGTCGCCGTGGGACCCGTGCTCGCCGGTGACGGCAGCGACGACGAGGACCGGGACCTCGCGCTCACCGTCCTCGAGCCCGGCGCCGGGCGGGCCGACGTCGTCCACGTCGCCGCCGATCCCGACCTCGGCACGCCCGACGAGGCCACCGGCGCCCTCTCCCCCGACGGCGGCACCTTCTACGCGAGCCTGCGGTGGGAGACCCGGGAGGACACGTACGTCAACCGCGTCGCCGCGATCGACGTCGCCACCGGCGCGGTGCTGGCGAGCGACCAGGTGCGCGTGCCGACCGACAGCGTGGCGGTCGTCGACGAGATGGCGGTGCTGCCCGACGGCGGGGTGCTGGCGCTCGTGCAGAACACCAGCGACAGCGCGGGCGAGGTGTCCGGCGCGCAGCTGGTCGAGTACGACGCCGAGATGGAGCTGGTCGGCGAGCCGGTCGAGGTGGTGCCCGACGCGTCCTACGACCTCGGCTACACCCTCGACGTCCTCCCCGACGGCACCGCGGTGGTCACGGTCGTCGTCGGGGACGACGGCGACGACTTCCGCCTGATGACCGTCCGGGACGGCGCGGTGCAGGACAGCGCCGCGATCCCGGGCAAGCCGTGGGACGTCGCCGTCGACGCCGCCGGGCGCCACGCGTACGTGAACCACACGCGGGCGGAGAACGGGGGCGCCGTCGCCACGGTCGACCTGGCCACCGGCGAGGTGGTCGCCGGCGTCGTGCTCTGCGAGGAGCTCGGCACCGGGTCCGACCTCGCGCTGGCCGCCGACGGCAGCAGCCTGGCCGCGAGCGCCGCCTGCCCCGGAGTGGACTCCGGGAGCCCGCTGTACCTGCTCGGCTGACGGCCCGGCGCGGAGTGATCCACAAGGGGCCCGCAAGCGCGCCCGCCCAGTGTTGCCCGCACCAGCCCCCGCACCCCAGGAGCACCGACCCATGCGCCCGTCCCGGCTCCGCGCCACCCTGCTCGGTTCCGCCGTCCTCGTGGCCGGCTGCTCGTCCGCCGTCGCCGGCACCGCCGCGCCGACCGGCGGCGGACCGCTGACCGAGGAGGTCGGGCGGGTGCAGGTCGACGCCCAGGTGGAGCGCGACGTGCGCCTCACCGACATCGCCGCGACGCCCGACGGCGGCTTCGTCGCCCTGCTCACCGGCGATCTGGGCGCCCCGCCGCGCAGCCTGCTCGTCGAGCTCGTCCCCGGCGACGACGGCCTGACCGTGGGCCGCACGATCCAGGGCGCGCCGTTCGCCGACCTCGGCGAGGTGCACGTGGCGCCCGACGGCACGGTGGTCGCCCTGGCACCCGTGCTGCCCGAGCGCGGTGACCCCGGCAGCGGCGACGGCGGCCGCGAGCAGGACCTCGCCCTGGCCGTGTTCGCGTCGGGCGCCGACCGGCCGGAGGTGGTGCGCGTCGCGGCCGACGCCGAGCTCGGCACGCCCGACACCGGCACCGGGGTCCTCTCCCCCGACGGCGCCACGCTGTCCGCGAGCCTGCAGTGGTACGTCGACGGGGGCACGGTCAACCGGCTGGCCACGGTCGACGTCGCCACCGGGGAGGTGCTCGCGTCGGCCGAGCCGCAGGTGGCGACGCCCGGGCAGGCGGTGGCGCGGGACGTCGCGCTGCGCCCGGACGGCGGGCTGGCGGCGCTGGTGAGCGTCGACCGCGACGCCGAGGGCAGCGTGGACGGCGTCGTGCTGGCCTCGTACGACGCCGAGCTGCGGCCGGTCGGCGCGCCGGTGGAACTGGTCGAGCAGGAGGACAGCACCGGCTACGCGCTGCAGGTGCTGGGCGACGGGGCCGTGCTGGTGTCGGTGCTCGCCGGGGACCGGGAGACCGGGTCGGCGCAGCTGGTGACGGTGCGGGACGGCGCCGTGGCGGAGGTCGCTCCCCTGCCCGGGCCGGTGATCGACCTGGTGGTCGGGCCCGGCGAGGAGCACGTGTACGTGCAGCACGACACGGCGGAGGACGGGGTGGCCCTGTCGACGGTCGACCTCGCCACCGGCGAGACGGTCGCGGAGGTGCCGCTGTGCGACGACGGCATCGCGGCGCCGGTCGCGGTGGCCGCCGACGGCAGCGCGCTGGCCGCCGGCGTCGCGTGCCTGGACGGGCGGGAGTACCAGGACCTGGCCGTCCTGCTCGGCTGAGCCGCCGGTGCCCGGGCGGGTCAGGACGCCAGCAGCCGGTGGACCTGCTGGATGGCGATCGAGCCCTCCCCGACGGCGGAGGCCACGCGCTTGACCGACCCGTGCCGCACGTCCCCGGCGGCGAGCACGCCCGGGATGCTGGTCTCCAGGGGGAACGGACGGCGCCCGAACGCCCGGACGGCGTCGTCGCTGAGGTCCCCGCCGGTCAGGACGAAGCCGCCGTCGTCCTGCTCGATCCTCGGCGGCAGCCACTCCGTGTGCGGGATGGCGCCGATCATGAGGAAGAGGGCGGCGGCGCCGACCTTGCGCTCCTGGCCGTTCCTCCGGTCGCGCAGCACCAGGTGCTCCAGCTGCCCGCCGCCCCCGCCGTCGACGACCTCGGTGCTGGTCCGGACCTCGATGTTCGGGGTCTCCTCGATCTGGCGGACCAGGTAGCGCGACATCCCGGCGTCGAGGGACGCCGCCCGCACCACGAGCGTCACGCAGCGGGCGTACCGGGCCAGGTGGACGGCGGCCTGTCCCGCGGAGTTCGCGCCCCCGACGACGAAGACGTCCCTGCCCGCGACGCGCGGCGCCTCCGAAGCGGCGGCGCCGTAGTACACCCCGGCGCCGCGGAGCGCCTCGAGGGGTTCGACACCGAGCCGGCGGTAGCTCGCCCCCGTGGACAGGACGACCGCGCGGGCGACCACGACGCCGCCGGTGTTCAGCCGGACGACGACGCCGTCGCGCTCGGCCTCCAGGCTCGTGGCGCGCTGCATGAACGCGAAGCGGGCGCCGAAGACCCACGCCTGCTGGTAGGCCCGGCGGGCGAGGTCCGCGCCGCTGATGCCGCGAGGGAAGCCGAGGTAGTTGCGGATCGCCGAGCTCGACGTGGCCTGCCCACCGAGGCCGCCGGAGTCGATGACCAGGGTGCGCAGCCCCTCGGAGGCGCCGTAGACGGCCGCGGACAGGCCGGCGGGGCCGCCGCCGACGACCACGAGGTCGTACTCCGTGCGGTCGGGGGTGACCGCGGTGCCCGACGCCCGCGCGATGTCCACGTCGCTGGGGTCCTCGAGGATGTGGCCGTTGGGCATGACCATGAGCGGGAACCGCCGCTCACCCGCCTCCGCGAGGCGGGCGCGTCCCTCCGCGGAGCCGGCGAGCAGGAACCGGTGCGGCATGGCGCAGCGCTCGAGGACCTCGCGCATCTCGTAGGCCCGGCCCGACCAGCTCTCCCCGATGACGTCGATGGTGTACGGGGTCCGGCGCTGCGAGTCGGCCCAGCGCAGCAGGAAGCTCGACATCGCCTGGTGGAACTGCTCGTCCGGCGGCTCTGCAGGCCGGAGGGCGTAGTGGTCCATGCGGCCGCCGGCGATGGCCTCGAAGATCGCGTCGCCGGCGTCCGGGTTGCCCAGGCGGCCGTAGCCGATGAGCAGGACGCGCTGGGCGTGCGGGAAGAAGGAGCGCACCTGCGCCAGCAGGTCGGTCCCGGGTGAGCCGGCGAGCCGCTCGGCCGCCAGGACCAGGGCGACCTGCTCGCCGGCGGCCGCGAACTCCTCCAGCCTGCCAAGCGCCTCGCGCGGTGTGTCCAGGCAGCAGATGCGGTAGTCGCGCTGGTACCGGTTGCGCAGCTCCCGCTCGACGTCGCGGAGCAGGGCGGGGGCGTCGTCGACCGCGACGATCAGCGGGGCGCTCATGTCGTGCTCCCACACATGTGCCCGAACGGTAGGAGCGGGCGCCCGGTGGGACCAGGCGCGAAGGTCCCTGGTGACGCTGCAGGTGGTCCCGCTCGACCGAGCGTCACCGCGGGGTGCAGGATCGGGCATGGGCTCGACCGGCGACCGTCCGATCCTGCTGCTCGACGTCGACGGCGTGCTCAACACGCCCCGCCGGGAGCTGCCCGAGGGCTGGCGGCGGGGCACGTTCAACGGCTACGTGCTGTCGTGGGACCCGACGGTGACGGCGCGGCTGCGGGAGCTGCACGAGTCGGGCCGGGTGGAGATCCAGTGGCTGACCACCTGGACCACCGACGCGGACCGGCTGCTGGCCGAGCCGATGGGGCTGCCGCGGGGGCTGCGGACCCACGCCCGCGCCGACTCCGCGCCGACCGGCTTCCTCGGCGTGTTCGGCGGCGCGTCGGGCTGGTGGAAGCTGGAGGCCGCCCGCGAGGTCGCCGAGTCCGAGCCCGACCGGCGGATCGTGTGGATCGACGACGACCTCGCCGAGCAGGCCGAGGACACCGGCGACTGGCTGGCCGCGAACCCGCACGTGCTCGTGGTCGCGCCGGACCTGTACGTCGGGCTCACCCACGAGCAACTGGACGAGATCGAGGCGTGGCTGTGACGCGCCGCTGACCGTGCCCTGCCGGTAGGGAGCCGGAAGACGCCGGCGCCCCGGCCGCGAGTGCGGCCGGGGCACCGGGTCGTACGGGTGGGATCAGACCGAGACGGTCTCCCGTTCGGGCTGCGGGTCCTCGTCGGGCGCCGCACTCACCTGCAGGGCGTCCTCCCGCCGCTGCGCGATGACACTGGCGACGACCGCCGCGACGATGAACAGCAGACCGCTGAGGCCGGTGACGTACTCGCTGATGTGGAACCGCAGCTCGAGGATCATGATCGCGGCCAGCACACCGATCGCCCACATCGCACCGTGCTCGAGGAAGCGGTACTGCTCCAGCGTGCCCTTGTCGACCATGTAGATGGTCAGCGACCGCACCCAGAAGGCGCCGATCCCGAGGCCGAGGGCGATGATCAGGATGTCGCTGCTGATGGCGAAGGCGCCGATGACGCCGTCGAAGGAGAACGACGCGTCGAGCACCTCGAGGTAGAGGAACGCGGCGAAGCCAGCTCCGGCGACGGCCTTGGTGGCCGTGGCGGTGGCCGACGGCGTCGACTCCCCGTCCTCGTCGTCATCGGACTCCATCAGCTCGTTGAGCCCGCCGATGAGCAGGTAGGTGAACAGGCCGGCGAGGCCCGAGACCAGCACGGTGGCGTACTTGTCGTCGTCGGCGATCTGCGAGCCGACGTAGATGACCGCCAGCGCGATAACGATCGACAGGTAGGGCAGCTTGCCTGCCTTGGCGAGAGGCCGTTCCAGCCAGGCCAGCCAGTGAACGTCCCGCTCCTCGTCGAAGGCGAAGTTGAGGAAGATCATCAGCAGGAAGATCCCGCCGAACGTGTAGATGGCTTCCGCCGAGGCCTCGACGTTGCGGGCGTAGGCCTCCTGGTCGGTGAGCGCCAGGTCCCACACCTCGGGGATCGACAGCTGCGCCGTCACCGAGACGAGGAGGATCGGCAGCAGCAGGCGCATGCCGAACACGGCGATGAAGATGCCGACGTAGAGGAACAGCTTCCGCCACAGCGGACTCATGTTCCGGAGGACCTTGGCGTTGACGACGGCGTTGTCGAAGGACAGGCAGACCTCGAGGACACCGAGGACGGCGACCGCGAGGAGTGCAGCCGGTCCGCCGAAGACGACGGCGGTCACGAGGGCGGCCGCCGTCAGAAAGACGGAGAAGCCGAAGTAGCGGATCAAGGGATGCCTTTCAGGTGACGCATCGTGGGCGGTCGTGAGTCGGTGTGGTAAGCGGACTACTTGCTGCCGGCCGTCCAGCGCAGGCCCCAGCCGTACGCCCTGTCCAGGTGGCGCTGGCTGCCCTTGAGGTAGCGGATCTCCCGTTGGATGTTCAGCTGCCCCCGCTCGTTCGACAGCATGGCGATCGCACAGAAGCGGGTGTCCTGGCCGTGGTCGTCGAGCTTGACCGTGATCTCGTTGCCGTTCTCCGTGTAGAGCGTGACGACGCCGTCCGCGGCGCCCCAGTTCGGGGCGCCGTCGTAGATATAGGCGAAGACGAGGATCCGCTTGATCTCGTCGAGGTGGTCGAGGTTGACGACGAGGTTCTCGCCGCCGGCGTTGGTGCCGGACCGGTCGTCGCCGTCCAGGAGGACGTAGGGCGGCCAGTCGAGGTCCCCGAAGGAGTTCCCGAGCGCTTGGACTACGCCCTTGTCACCGTCGGTGGTCTCCCACAGGCAGCCGAGGTCGAGGTCGACCGCCTCGGCCTTGCCGAAGAACCCGCGCCCGGGACGCTGGGTCCAGTTGAGGTTGATGCGCATCTGTCCGCGAGCGCCTTGCGCCTTGGACAGCGAGACGGATGGAGCCGCCTTCGTCAGCGTGACCTTGCCGAGGGAGACGCCGCCGGGCTTCTGCTTCGGCGGACGGGTGTAGTCGACCATGACCTGCCTTCTCGAGGTGTCTGCAGAGGAGAGGTCGCGGCCAGCCCGCGCCGGGTGGCGCGGGCTGGACCACGGTGAGGGCCGGGTCAGCCGACGTTGACGCCGAAGTCCTGGGCGATGCCACGGAGACCGGAGGCGTAGCCCTGGCCGACGGCGCGGAACTTCCAGTCGCCGTTGTGCCGGTAGAGCTCGCCGAAGACCATCGCCGTCTCCATCGAGGCGTCCTCGGTGAGGTCGTAGCGGGTGATCTCGCGGCCGGTGATCTGGTCGACGACGCGGATGAAGGCGTTGCGCACACCGCCGAAGTTCTGGCGGCGGTTGTCGGCGTCGTGGATGGACACCGGGAAGACGATTTTCTGAACGAACTGCGGGACCATGGTCAGGTCGACCTGGATCATCTCGTCGTCGCCGTCGCCCTCACCGGTCAGGTTGTCGCCGGTGTGGAGGACGGAGCCGTCGGGGCTGCGCAGGTTGTTGTAGAACACGAAGCCGGAGTCGTCCGGGGTAACCCGGCCGCTGGCGTCGAGCATGATCGCCGACGCGTCGAGGTCGTACTCGAAGTTGGAGAACGAGTTCACGTCCCAACCGAGACCGACGTTGATGGCCCTGAGGCCGGGGGCCTCCTTGGCCAGCGAGACGTTCCCACCCTTGGCGAGGACGACAGTCATGTTCTTCTCCCGTGGTGTTCCCGGCTGCAGGTAGCGCGCCGTGCGACGCCAGGTCCGCTTGGTCCGGAGCTGGCCCTTCACGTCCGCTCGAAAGACGCTGCTCACCTCGAGTGGTTGGGCAGTGCCCGAGCGTCAGAGCTGGACGGCCGAGGATGCTGCCTCACGGCGACTCGGAACACCACCGTCTGGCGCCCCGTGCGGGTGATTTCCGGGACGGCCGTGTCCGCTGGGTCATCTGAGCAGAACCGTGGCGGGGACGAGACCGGCGGAGTCGGCTCCGCATGGCGCCTTCGAGGGGTCGCATAGCTGTCCCCACCGCGTGACTCATCGTCGTCCTCGCCACCGCGTTGCCCATCCACCGCCAGACGCGCTGGAGAGCGGATGGCTGCGACGGATGCTGACCTCAGCGACGAGGCCGGCGGGTACAGGTACACCGCGGAGCCAGACTGCTCTGTGGGTCTCCAGCACCCCCGCGACGCCCGACAGCAGTCTCGTCGCCCTGCTCGCCGCAGACGTCAACGCGGATGATCAAGCACGCTGCTCCTCCGGCCGCCCGTGCCGGACGATGACGGTCGGCACACCGGCCGGGAAGTAGTCCAGGCGTCGCCGTGCCAGCCGCTCGAGCTCCCAGGTCCACGGCACGCGCGCTGCCTTGCGGGTGTTGTGATGCGGGCAGAGCGCCTGCCCGTTGGCGACGCTGGTCGACCCGCCTCGGCTGTGCGGGTGCACGTGATCGGCCTGCAGGTCCTCCGTGGCCTGGCACCGACTGCCGAGCCAGGAGTGGTGTTCGCAGCGGTGACCCGCCCGCTGGAGGATCAGCCGCTTGTCCGCCCGGAGGAAGCACCGTTGCGGATCGCGACGGCTCCTCCCGTGAAGCAGGCCGGGGACCCTCCGAACAACGGCGTTCAGGAGCAGCAGGCCCACCAGCGCACCGAGCCACGGCTCCGCCGCGAGGTGGTGCAGCAGGCCGCCGAGTACGCCATCGCCGACATCCGCCGGGTCGACCACCGTGGACGGTTGAGCGAGGAGGGCGGGCACGGCTTCGACGTCGGGCGCCCGATCGGCACCCTTGAGCGCCGCGCCGGAGGTTCACCCGGCCGTGTGGGATGCCGGTCGGCGATGGTCAGCAGCCATGGCAGGTCTCGACGTCCAGGATCGGGAGATCCTCGACAGGCTGGCGTCGCTACGCCAGCACCAGCAGGACGGCCGCCGCTCCCCCCACAAGCCACTGCTCGTCCTCCTTGCGCTGAGCCGGCTCGCGGCCAACGGGTCGAGCGAGCTGCCGTGGGACGTCGCCGAGTGGGAGCTCGCGGACCTCATCGAGGAGTTCGGCCCGCCGTCGAGAACCGGCAAGGCGCAGAGCGCCGCCTACCCCTTCACCCGCCTGCGCTCCGACGGTGTCTGGACCCTCGACCGCGACGTCCCCATGGACACCGTGAGCCCGCTGTGAGCCGGCGTGACCGGGCGGCTGGAGGCGTCCCTGGAAGCAGCGCTGCGGTCGCGTCCGGGACTGGTCGACGAGGTCCCCGTGTGCTGCTGGAGGCGCACTTCCCGGCCACCGTCGCACCCGACGTCCTTGTCGCCGTCGGACTCGACGCCGAGTTGCTGCACGGCGGCACGGTCGCGCCGGCGACCGGTCGGCGTCGGAGCAGTGCCTGGCCGGCGCAGGTGCTGGAGGCGTGGGACCGGCAGTGCGCGTTCTGCGGCTTCGACGGTCAGGTCGGTGGCGTCCCCGTCGGCCTGGAGGCGGCGCACATCCGGTGGTTCACCGTCGACGGACCCGATGAGCTCGACAACGGCCTGGCGCTCTGCTCGTTGCACCACAAGCTGTTCGACCGCGGTGTCCTCGGCCTCGACGACCACCTGACACTCGTGGGGTCCCACGCTTCTCGGCCCGTACTCCGCACGGCCGGACCGTCTACGAGCTCCACGGCCGCCGGCTGAGGCCACGCCCGGGGACGCCGACTCCCGCTACTCGCCACATCGTCTGGCACCGCGAACAGGTGTTCCACGGGCTCCCGCTGGCCGCCTGAGCGCTGCCCGGAGCCCTCAGCCGATGGGGAGCCGAGTCACGCAGTCGATCTTGGTGTAGCGCCGGCCCTGGTCGTCCAACGACGTCCCGTGCGGCCCGTAGGCCCGGCATCCCGTGTAGCCGTCAGACCCGCCGGTCGGGGCGGGCGCGGGTTGCGGAGCGGGCGCCGGAGCACCACCGCCGGACCCGGACGACGGAGTCCGTGAAGTAGAGCCCGTCGACCCTCCACCCGAGGAAGGACGCGAGGACGTGCTCGGCTGCGAAGCCCTCTGAGCGGCTGCCTCCTCGGCCGCCTGCCGGGCGGCTTCCTCGGCTGCTTGCCGAGCAGCCTCTTCGGCCGCGCGGCGAGCCGCCTCCTCGGCAGCACGCCGTGCCTCCTCGGCAGCACGCGCCTCCGCTTGGACTCGTGCCTGCGACTCGGCGAGCGTCGCGTCGTTGGCGTCCCGCGCGGACGTGAACTCCGTGTGCCTGGCCACGGCCCGCTCCCTCAGCCCGGCCAGTGCGTCGGAGTCGAACGCGACCAGCGGGAAGGTCTCGGGATCGGCGCTGAGGACATCGATCAGCTCCGAGGCAGTAGCGAGGAGCTCCTCGATGACCTCTCCGGCTGCTGCGATGTCAGCGGGCGAAGCGGTCGATGACATGGGCGCGGGAATGGGAGTGTTCTCGAGAGCTGCCACCTGTGCGGAGAGCGTGCACTCGATGCCGCCGGCATAGAGCCCCCGTCCGTACTGCTGCGCCTCCGCGTGAGCGGTGCGGACCACGTCTAGGAATCGGACGTTGTCGCCGACCGCGATGGGAACGGCGTAGCCCTCTCGCGCGATGTCAGCGTTCATCAGCCTCCCGCCGAGGAAGACGCCAGCCAGTTCGCGGCCGTAGCCATCCTCTCGCTCGACGTCGTATTCGAGGCGCACGGACGTACCCGGCGGGAGCCGAGACTCGAGGTAGGCAGTCGCCTCGGGACCCATGCACTGCACCGGCTGGTCGGGGTCGACGGACTCAGGCGTGTCGATGTTCAGCAATCGCACTCTGTGCTGGGCACCGTCGTACAGGACGTCGATGGTGTCACCGTCCACGACATCGACGACCGTCGCCTCGACGGAGTCGCCCCAGGGGCTCACCGCGATGACGCCACCCACCGCCACCGCCCCTGCGAAGGCGGGGATGAGGACCTTGGGTGTGGTCAGGGCGTTCAGGAGCGTCGACACGTGTCCTCCGAGAAGCGATCATGAGCCGCGACATCGTAGGGACCAGCCGTCCTTGAACGGACCCCGCCGGCCCACGGCCGCCCTCATCGAGTGACTGTTGGCTCGGATGTGAGTGGCGCCCCCGGCGGATCACGGCCTCTCGGGTGCTGACGGCAGTTCACTGACCCAGTCGCCGATCGGGAGAGATCGGGAATGGCGCCGCTGCAACGAGAGCTCCGCGACCGCCCTCACCCGTGCGACGGATTCGACTGAGGTGAGGTTCGTGCGCTACTGGCCGCCGATCCCCCACGTGTGGGACCGATGGCGACGATCCCTGCCAGCCCAGCCGCCACACGACCGGGTGACCCACGGAGGACGCCGCGGTCACTGATGGTTGTACGAGGTGGTGGTTGCAGTGACGAGAGGACGGGACGGATGACGACGCTCGAGGACCGCAAGACGATGGGCAGCGGCCCGCTGTCGACCCGCTACGACGAGGCGCTGGCGTACGCGTCGGAGCACCATCGCAAGCAGCTGCGCAAGGGCTCTCGGGTGCCCTACATGACGCACCTGATGAGCGTCAGCGCCTTGGTGCTGGAGCACGGCGGCAGCGAGGACCAGGCGATCGCCGGACTGCTGCACGACGCGGTCGAGGACGCGCCGAAGGGCACCGGTGGCGAGGTCCTGGCCGAAATCCGGAAGAAGTTTGGCGACGACGTCGCGGACATCGTGCGGGCCTGCTCGGACGGGCTGGACGCGGACGGTAACCGCAGCGGGACATGGGCCGAGCGGAAGCGACCGTACGTCGCGGGGCTGCGGGACAAGCCGCTTGACGCCCTGCTGGTGACCACCGCGGACAAGACACACAACGGGCTCTGCATCGCCGCCGACGTCCGCCGCTACGGGCAGGACTTCTGGTCGACGTTCAACGCCTCACGCGAGGAACTGCTCTGGTACTACACGAGCGTCGAACGGGCCGTGGCCGAGCGGCTGCCCGGCCACTCGATCACCGCGGCTCTGCAGCGGGCGGTCGCCGAGTTGCTCAGCGCCGCAGGCGTCAAGCGGACCGAGGTCCCCACGGATTTTTCAGCGATTGTCCCTTAATTAGATCGGCCCCACCGACCGGACGAACCTGACGGAATTGCCATCTAAGGGCATGTCAGCCACGTTGGCATGGTGAGATGTCAGTGGCCGCCACGTTCTCCGCAGGAGTTCTTCAACCCCGCTCTCGGCCGCCCAGACAGCACTCTTCCGTTCTCTCGTGCAGCTCATCGTTCTAGCCGCCGCTTGGCGTGTGCCCGAGGTCTTGGAGCCGTTGACGCGCCCGCTCGACTTCCGCAGATGTGAAAAGAGATGTGAATCGGGGATCCAAAACCGCCGCTTCAGCGCTTAGATTGAGCAAGCCTGCTTCCCACAGCGTGGCCAAGCCGTCGTGCACCTTGGCCTCGGCCAACAGTTGGCGCGCTGCCCGCCATCCACCTTGTTCGTTCATCATCCGTTGAAAGTAGGTAGGGCGGTAGCCCGTGCGTCGGGTGACCTCTGCCATGTCCCGACGCAAGCGTCGATCGAACTCCAACTTCGCCTTCTTGGAGGCCGCCGGGGATTCATCCTCAACTTGCGCTGAGGTGCTGCTCGGCACCTGCGTCGCCGAGGACAGCCCGCGCCCCTCATCATTCAGCGCGGGCAGCACATACCTCGCGCTCCGTCCCCAACCGCGCTGGTCGAGCCGGCCCTCTGCGCTGAGGCTCCGCAGGATCCACAAGGCTTCACCCGGGTCAATACCCAACTGGCTGCAAACGAGCTCCGTCGTCAAGCCCGTTGTCCCTACGAGGGCCAGGACGGACTGCCGGATGCGGTCCGGTTTTAGCTCATCCGCTGCAACCGTCCGCGGTTCGACGACGGCTGGGCCTGAGCCGCTATCAAGTGCTCCGCTTTCATCCGTCGGGACAGCATCTGCGGACGTGACGGCCGCGGGGGACATGGGGCCGTCCCTGTCGGGACCTGCTGCGCTGGAGCCCGTGAAGGCTACTGCCAGCGAGCCCTTCCCTGATTGGAGGCGGACGTAGTGCGTCGCTCTCGTGGCCCCGCGACGCTCGAGCAGACCCGCCACGGTCATGCGCGTAAGCAGGAGTCGAGCCTCCTCGGGTGTCACCTCCAGGAAACGGCGGACCATCTCGGTGTTCACCGCGCCATGAGCCGCTAGCTCTAGAATCAGCCGCTCCGGATCCCCCTTCTCTCCGCCGTCGCCTCGGACGATCTCGAGCGCTTCCTGCAACCGTTCGTCAAGCTGGGCTTTGACTGGGCGCGAAGAGGCGACTTCCGACGGCGCGGATCTCTGCGGTGCCGGCTCCGGCATGGCCGCGCCGACTGACTCCACCGCAGTGGTGGCGGTCGGAGATCCGATGGACGGGGAAGCCTGATCCGCCGCATTGGCGTAGTCGGAGAGTTCCTCTTCGTCACCTTCGGCGGTGTTTGGCGACTCAACCGGCGCCCAGTCCGCAGCGATGCCATCACCGGTGGCAATCCGTGTGGGGCCGATGCCGCGTCGGTCGAGGGTGAGCCACAGGTCAGCGAGAGCTGCCTCGGGGTCCAAATAGAACCGGGACTCACGGATGCGCCAGAACTGCCAGCCGCAGCGGCGCAGCTCGAGCTCGCGGGCAAAGTCGTTGGCCAGCTGCTCCGGCGAGCTGTGCCATGCGTCGCCATCACACTCGACGGCGAGCTTGCCCTGCGCACCGGTGATGACCAGGTCGATGCGCCGGCCGTTCACCTCGACCTGCGGGGTCACGTGGTAGCCCCGCTGCTGGATGCGCCGGAAGACCCGCTGCTCGAAGAGGCTGTCGAAGTCGGGGTGCCGCTCGTCCTCGGGCACGTCCTCGGGCATAGGCGCCGCTGCAGCAACCGGCACTGACGTCATGTACGTGAGGAGCTGGGCCCGTAGGTCGTCGGCCCGCAGCTGGTCGGCCATCACCGAGTGGAAGAGCCACAGCTGGTCTCGGGCGCGTGAGGCAGCGACGTTGAAGCGGCGACGGGCGTCAAGGGAGGTCTGCGCTGACCGATTGTGGTCGGGCGCGGTGACCAAACTGAGCAGGATGATGTCGCGCTCATCCCCCTGGAAGTCCGGTGGGGTGCCGATCCGGATGGCCCGCCGCTCCCACTCCTCAGGATCGACGCGGCTGAGCAGCGCGTCGCGGATGACGTCGACCTGCGCCTGCCCCTGCAGGACCACGACGCCGAAGGTCTTGCGGTCGTAGGCCGGATCCTGCAGACAATCGACGAGGACTTGGACCACCGCCTCGGCCTCGACGACGTTGCGCAGCTGCGCGTTGGCGCCCTGGATGTAGGCGCCGGGGACGAAGGTCGACCGCAGCGGCGGCAGCCGGTCCGCCCCGTGCTGCCGGACCGGCACCAGCGGCGCATCGCGATAGAACATCTGCGACGACCACGTGATGATCTCCGGCATGCAGCGGAAGTGCTCGCGCAGCCGGATGACCTGACCGAACCGGGTCCGCAGGAGCGAGAAGACGCTCGACCGCGGCGTGAAACCCGACCGCAGGTAGTTCGGGACGTCAGGCAGCAGGGTGTCGAGGCGGTCGAAGACCTTGTCGAGCGCCCCGTGCTTGACCTCGGACGGCGTGCACTGCTTGTCGTCGCCGACCACGATCACCCGCGGGGCGAGCCACAGCAGGAACAGGTTCTCGATGCCGACCTGGCTGGCCTCGTCGACGATGACGACGTCGAAGGCGCCCTGCTGCGGCGGGATGGAGGCGAGCACCTCCTGCAGCGGCATGACCCAGGCCGGCACAGCGCCCTGGGCCCCCGTCATGGCCTCACGGGCGGCGAGCCGGTAGCGCTGGGCGTACTTCCCACTGCCCTTGCCGACGTTGGCCATGCTGTCCCGGTAGGCCTGCAGCGCGGTCACCTGGCGAGCGGTCATCCGCTCCATGCAGGCCTGCCACGCCCGCTGGGCCGCCAGCTCGGCGGTCAGCTTGGCGATGTCGCGGTCGACGCCGGCGAGCTGCCGGTCGAGTTCCTCCTCCCGCCCAGGCGCGGTGCGCTCCCGGACGAAGGTCGCCGCCCGCGCCCGGTCCCAGGCCGCCTCGAGCTGCGGCAGCCGCTCGGCCCAGACGGAGTCCGTGGCCGTGTCCCGGAGGAGGGCGAGCAGCGCCGGCGCAGTTACCCCCAGCCGTCCGGCGAGCTCGTCGCAACGCGCCTGAGCGCGCTGCTCGCGGCCGGCGAGGTCCAGGTTGTGCACCGCTGCCTCGTAGGTCAAGGCGTCGGCCGCCCGCAGCGCGTCGACCGCGGCGTCGAGCTCGGGTGCACGTTGCCCACGCTCGACCGTGCCGACCAGCGCCGCGGCCAGCCGCTCCAGTTCGTCGGTCGCGCGCCGGGCGATCTCGACGTCGGCGAAGACGGTGGTGACGTCGACAAAGCCGCGCACGCCCACGGTCGTGACCAGGTCGACCCGTGGCATGGCGGGGATGCCCGCCAGTTGCTGCGTGAGCTGGTCCCGAGCGACACGCAGAGCCTCGATCGCCGCGATCGTCCCGACCACGCGGTGAGCGTGGGAGATCTGCAGCGGACGCGGCCCACCGACGCCACCGGGGATGCCGAGCATGCCGGTTGCCGAGGCGAACGCCTGGAGCCGCGCCAGCGACAGCAGGTGCAGCGAGACCAGGTGTGCCTGCTCGGCCGTCGTCACCGGCTGACCGTCGACGGTGGCCAGTGGCAGGTGCGGCTCCGCGGCCTTCTGCTGGTCGCTCTTGAACAGCTTCTTCAGGGCGCCGCCGCCGTGCAGGTACGCGGCGAGGTGGGCGAAGACCTGGCCGGTCGGCGCAAGAGGGGCCTCACCGGCGTACTGGACGTCGCGGAAGCCGATCTGCTCGTGCATCCCGCGGGCGTCGTCGACGAGCTGTCGCGCCTGCCCGATCTGCTGCCAGAGCAGTTCGTTGTCGCGGCGCAGGACGGTGTCGAGGACGGGCATCGCCCAGCTCGCGTCCGTGCCGCTGGCCAGTCCGGCCAGTCCGTCCCGGATGTCCCCGCAGACCCGCACGAGCGCGGCGAGGGTGGGTGCGTCCAGCTGACCGAGCACGTCCGCCAGCGGCCCTGACTGGGTGGCGCGCGCCTCGGCGCCTCGGGCGACCTCCTTCGCCAGCCGGCGCGCCACAGCGAGTTCGGGCAGCGCCGACGCTGGGGGCATGACCTGGTCGCGACGGCGACGCCGGAGCTCCGTGTCGGCGGGCAGCTCGCGGCGGAGCTCGTCGACCTCGGCCACCGTCAACGGCAGCACTCCGGTGGCGGGGACGGGCATCCAGTTGCTGGTGTCCCCCGCCGCAGCGACGCGTTCGGCGATGCGGGCGAGGGTGCCGGCGTAACCGGGCGCGACCTCCGGGTGCTGGTACGTCTCGGACTCACGCAGTGAGCGGATGTCCTCGAGGACCCGAGCACGGCGACCACGGGCCTGGTCCAGCTTGCCGGCGAGGTCGTGGATGACGCGCTGGGATCGATCGCGGTTGTAGGACGAGTGCTCGGAGGCCAGCCGGGCGACGCTGTGGCTGAGCTCGGTGGAGCCACCGCGGCCGGCGTCGGTAATCGCGACGCAGAGCTCCTGCATCTCGGCGGGCAGCTTGTCGCGCAGCACCTGGAGGGCCTGCGCCTTCTCGCTGGTGACCAGGACCCGCTGGCCGCGCGCGAGCAGGGCCGACATCAAGTTCGCGATGGTGTGCGTCTTGCCGGTACCGGGCGGCCCCTCGACGACGACGCCGGTGTCCCCACGCAGCCGCCGGATGATCTGCGCCTGCTCCTCGTTGGCGGGCAGGGGGAACAGCGGGTCGTCGGCCACGTCCGCCCCAGCGGTGGCACCCGTGGACTCGAGCCAGGCCACCCGCTCGTCCGCCTCGATTGACTCGACCAGCTGCGCCAGTCCCAGCGGGACCGGCTCACCGTCACCAGCGAGGGTGCGCTCGATGTCGTTGTAGTACTCCTGCAGGGCATAGGCCCCTCGCCGGCGCAGGACGACCGCCGGAGTCACCGTGAGCGACAGCCTGCCCGGTGCCGGCACCGTCCAGTCAGGCTCGACGTCGACCTGCCGGAGCAGCGCACGGCCCGCCCACTCCTTGAGGAACGTCAGGGCGTTGTCACTGGCCGGACGGACGTCGAGGTCGGCGATCCGGCTGCGGAGCACGGAGGTGCCACCGTCGTCGAACACACCGTCGAGGCCGGCGAGGACGCGGCCGTCCTCGAGCGCCGTGCCGGACGAGGACGGGTCCAGCCGGACGACGGCGTCTCCGGTCTCGACCTCGATGTCGATGACGACGCGGTGCGTGAGGACGTGCGTCCGGACACCGGCGTCCGGGAGTTGCAGCAGACCTCCCGCCAGGACCGCCTCGATGCTCTCGGGGTTCTCGAGCGTCTGCTGACGCATGGTGCGCAGCTGGTCGTAGGTGCGGTGCAGGACCCGCTGGGGACGGTCGTGCTCGGCCCACGCCTGCCAGACCGGCAGCCAGCGCTCGTAGGCCGCGGTGACCTCGGGGTGGTCGTCGGGCGACCCCCGGGCGCCGTCCCGAGCGGGACCCTGAGCACGCAGCCGGGGAGCCTCGAGGGAGCTGTCGTCGCGCTCGGGCAGCGGGATCCAGCCGTGGAGGACCTCCGGCACCGCCGGGGACGGCTCGAGAACGACGCGCGGTAGGCGGAGCAGGACGGCACCCGCGCCGACCTCGCCGTCGACGGCGGCGAGGTCACGCACACCGTCGAGCCACAGGTGGTCGAGGTGGCCGCTGATCTGCCGGACCGGCACGGCCCGAGCGGTCACCAGGTCCTTGAGGAACTGGATGAGCCGGTTGACCTTGTCCTTGAGAGCCGGGTCCTTTGCGCGCATGGCAGCCGGCAGCGTCGACAAGCTGTTCCCCCGTAGTGGTGAAGCGCAGTTCCGAGCCGAAACGGTTCGCGAGGACACGCTAGAGCGCCCCACTGACAGGGGCCAGACCCGCGCACCAGAGTCCATCGCTGGCGCCACGGGAGGCCCATGGGTCAACGATCGGGTGGCTGACTGGGCGCCTGCGTCGAGTCGCAACACCTCATGTCGTTCCGGTGCCATACGGTTCCGCACCAGCGAAGGACAGCAGTGGCTCGCGGAAGGACCGTTCTACCTATGGACTCCCCCGATGCCGTTGTCGACCCCTGGGTGGTCCTCCGTCGACTCATGTCTCGGAACTACGCACTCCAGGATGAGCGCGATGCGCTGCGGGCCCGCATCGATGACATGGAGGAGCGGCTGCAACAGCTTGAAGCCGAGCTGCGCTCAGTAGGGGTGGTCCGCCAAGCCGTCTCCGCTGGGGCGCTGATGAGCCCGTTCGCGGACGGCACTCCAGTGACCGCTGAGGACGCTGCTCAGAGTGCGGATGAGCTACGGGACCGAGATAACACGGTTCCTGACGGTGGGCAAGAGGCGGACTTGCCCTTGCCGGATCTACGAACGAGGCTCGATGTCGAGCACCGCGCTGCTCTGGACCGGTGGTTGTCAGCAGGGCGACGCGGACGGATCCACGTGTCCGACGATGCCCATCGGTGGCTAGTCGGAGCGGCGGCAGTGCGCGAGGCTCTGCTCGAAGGCGCGCAGGTCCTCGTCATCACGGCGCTGCAAGGTTCCCAGTCGTCGTGGATCGAGGCTGTGCAGCGGTTCCTGCCTGACATCGAGGTCGGTCAGCTGGGCGCGGGTAAAGACGACAGCCTCGAGGACTGTCACGTACTCGTCGCCACTTCAGACGCTCTTGGCGCACATGAGACGGTGACGCCCCACCCAGGGGACCTCGTTCTCATCGACACGTGCGACGGCCCTCTGGTCGGGCACCCCGAGTCCCTGACGGACGTGTTCACGGACTTCCTCATCCTGACGTCACGAGAGGAAGAGCCCAACCAGCGAAAGGGGGCAGAGGAGCTCCGTCCGGCAAGGCAGTCAGCTCGCCCGCCAGTGCAGCCCGCCACCTCAGCTCAACAAGCCGTTCGCCGACCAGACGGGCCGGCTGCGGCTGACAAGGCCGGATTCGCTCAGCAGGGCGGTGTACTCCGGCAGCCAGCGGGTGTCCTGGGTCCGATGCCGTCCTCGCACGCCAACGGCCGTCAATCGATCGACGAGACCGTGGTCGCCGGTCCGGACGGCGCCGAGCCCGCCGAGGTCCCGGCCGCCGAGGAGGCCGCCGCCGAGGGCGGCGACTTCGAGTGGGACGACGAGGAGGAGTCCGAGGCGCTCCGGCAGGCCCGCAAGGACGCCGAGCTCACCGCCTCGGCCGACTCGGTCCGCGCCTACCTCAAGCAGATCGGCAAGGTCGCCCTGCTCAACGCCGAGGAGGAGGTCGACCTCGCCAAGCGCATCGAGGCCGGCCTCTACGCCGCGGAGCGGATGCGCCAGGTCGAGGAGGAGGGCCAGAAGCTCTCCCCGCAGATGCGCCGCGACCTCAACTGGATCATCCGTGACGGCGAGCGCGCCAAGAACCACCTGCTGGAGGCCAACCTCCGCCTGGTGGTCTCCCTCGCCAAGCGCTACACCGGCCGCGGCATGGCGTTCCTGGACCTCATCCAGGAGGGCAACCTCGGCCTGATCCGCGCCGTCGAGAAGTTCGACTACACCAAGGGCTACAAGTTCTCGACGTACGCCACCTGGTGGATCCGGCAGGCCATCACCCGCGCCATGGCCGACCAGGCCCGCACCATCCGCATCCCGGTGCACATGGTCGAGGTCATCAACAAGCTCGGCCGCATCCAGCGCGAGCTGCTCCAGGACCTGGGCCGCGAGCCCACCCCGGAGGAGCTGGCCAAGGAGATGGACATCACCCCGGACAAGGTGCTGGAGATCCAGCAGTACGCCCGGGAGCCGATCAGCCTCGACTTCCTACTGGAGGACGAAGAGACGGCCGAGAGCATCCGTGCCCTCGTGAGCGATGACAGCGAACGTCTCGCGCGCAGGGCGCTGGAGAACTCAGCCAGGCTGGCATTGGACGTGCTGCCAGTCAGAGAGGGCACCATCCTCCGGATGCGATTCGGCTTCCCCCCTCATGAAGCGATGACCTTGGAGGACATTGGTGGCGAGTTCGGGGTCACGCGGGAGCGCATCCGTCAGCTCGAAGCAAAAGCGCTGAAGTTCTTGGCGGCCAAGGTGGATCGCGACCTTTCGTGGCGCGCCGAGCCGTTTGCCGTACGGATGCCTGTGACAAACTCCCGATCGATCACAGCGTCGAACAACCGGCGTCCGGTAACCCACCGGACTAGAACAGCATCGAGGCTCTCCGTTCGTCGGCTCGGGAGCTGACGCACACCTGCTGCAACGGGCACAGGTCACAGAGCGGCTCCGTCGGCCGGCAGATGCTCGCGGCTACTTCGATGAGCGCTAGGTGTGCGGCACGCGCGTTCGACCCACTACCGATCATCCGGGCCACTGCCATGCGGCCGTCGGTCAGACGGTTCTTGCGGTCCACGTTGTCACCGCTGACCCGCGCAGCGACACGGAGAACACCCTTGGTGGAGAGCACCGGTTCTTCCGACGCCTCGTCACCGCCCACCGGGACGACGAGTGAGGCCAGCTCGAGTGCCGCCGAGGGTGCGATCGGTATACGAGTCGCGGACGCCTCGGCCTCCTCCAAGGCGCCTGGGTGCTCCGACAGCCAGTCCGCGAGCTCTAGGACCTGGAGGGCACGTGGCCCTCGCCCGATGTGGGTCCCGATCTCTCGCAGCGCCTCGTCGCTGTCCTGCGTCGACTCAGGCGTCTCCCACCCGCGGAGGATGGGCCACAGGAGCTTCGTGACGTCGGCTGTGGCTCGGTCGAGCAGGAGTTCGGCCGAGACGACCTGCCATCTGGTGGTCGCACGCAGCCAGGGAACTCCTCTCGGCTCGATCTCCGAGAACCAATCCGAGAGCACGGCTGCGACCACTCTGGTGGAGGAGTTGGCCTTGTCCCTTGTATCGAGCGCGCGGTTGATCGCATGACCGAGGTGCTCGGCCAACAGCGGCGGTACCGCATTGCCTATCTGCTTGAAGGCCGCTGACGGAGGCCCTGCAAACCGGTACCAGTCGGGGAAGGTCTGCAGCCGCGCCGCCTCGCGGACGGTGATCGTGCGCCCCTGCCGGGGGTGGATGTACCAGTAACCGTCCTTGGCGATATGCGCGGTGATCGTCCGCGACAGGTCGTTCTCGTCCAGACGCTTGTACTTGTCATCGAAGATGTCGTCGCGATAGCGCTTCATCTCCGCAGGGAGGTCCGAGTAACGCGTCGACGAGTCCATCAGTTCGAAGGCCCGGGCGTCGTCTTCACGCACCGGCCGGGTGATGTGGTCGTACAGCCGCGAGGCCTCCGACACCGGAATCCCTTCACGCATCCGGTGCTGGAAGGACGTCAGCGGACCGTCGTACTCCGCCCATCCATCGGCACCACCTTCGGGCCGCCAGCCTCCGTCGACCTCAGGCATGTCACCGATGGCATTCCACACGGAAACGCGTTCTGCGGATTCCGTCGGCCACTGGAAGGCGAGCCCGTCCTGTAGGGCGACGAGGATGAGACGCTGCCGGAACTGCGGAACGCCGTACCGCCAAGTGTCCACGATCCGTTCCTCGACGCCGTAGCCGAAGTCCTCCAGCTCTTCCACCATCGAGCGGAGGATGAACATCTCCCGATCGAGCGCCATGTCGGGGACATTTTCCATGAGAACGGCAGGGGGTCGCACTAACTGGACGACCTCGAGGAAGGACCGCCACAGGTCCCTTCGCTGGTCATGCGGGTCCCGGAGCCCGTGCCGCACCCGGTGTCGAATGCCTGAGCGGCCAGCCTTGGAGAAGGGTTGGCACGGCGGCCCACCCGCAATCAGGTCGACTCGAACTTCTGTCAGGAGCTCGGCCAGCTCCTCGATGCGCTCGACATCCGCGAGATCCCAGTCGAGGCTCATACCCCGAAAGTGGTGCCCGTGGGTCTCGACGGCCTCGGGATAGTGGTCAACGGCCACCACACTGCGGAAACCGGATCGCTCCAGTCCCAGGCTGATTCCCCCAGCGCCACTGAACAGGTCCGCCGCCAAGCGAGCCTCCGGCTCCTGCTCTCGGAGACGGTCGACCACCGCAATCAGCTCTTCGCGGGTGGTTGCACGCTCAGGATGTGGTGGCAGCTTGACGAACGGACCGCGGACGAGTTTGACGCCATAAGGGGCCCGCGCGGGTTCCGCACCCAACGCCTGGCCTACCTCTTCCTGGTGCTCCTGAACGGAAATCTCACTACCCCCGTCGGTCATGAAGACGCGAAGCCGAGCGCTCGCCATACATCCGGCGCCACGGCCTCCAGCCGCTGCGCAATGCGCTTGAACGCTTCGTACTCCCCCGCCTGCAATGCTGCGGATCTCAACGCAAGCCCTGTCATCGCCGGCAGCTCACCGGCCACAGCATTGGAGCGGTCTGCCCGGTCGGCCCCTTGGACCCTGCCCGCGTGGTCGCGGTACCTCTGGTTCGCCGTCATGCACAGCTCGTTGATGGGGCGCTCGAGTAGCTGCTTGAGCTGAGCAGGTACGGAAACGCGCATCTTGGCGACGTTGATCTGGAAGAGGTCGTCGAGCTCGGTGTCGAAGTCCAACGAGGCTCTCGCCAGCTTCAGGTGCTCGTCGATACCTCTCAGGCCGGCCCACCCTCCCCACTGCACCAACCGGTCACCCCGGTAGATGTAGAGACCCTGCTGGCGATTCCACTTGAGCGGTCCCGAGAGTTCGTCAAAGCGGGTAACGGTGCTGAAGTCGTCCTTCGCGGGGAGGACGAACCGGTCGAGGCGCACGCGCCCTAGAGATTCCCCTGCCGTCAACTCGAAGGTCTGCGTGTGCAGTCGCAGCGTATGTTGCTCATCGACCGCAAACGGGTTCCACGGATCGAGTTTCTCTCCGTTCACAGTGATGACAAGGTGTCGCTCGGCGACACCTTCCAGGAATCGGTGAAAGACCATCCTCAGATGGTCCGCCGTCTTCTTGGCAAACGACTCGATGCGCCGCCTGGCCCATCCGCCATCCGGATTCTTCTCGGGAAGCACCCGGTCAAGATTCCGCCACACGACGACCGTTCCCCGATCTTCCCCGAGGAGCTCCCGCGCAGCCGCCGTCCTGGACTTTTCAGGCGCCGTGATGAGCCAGTCGTCCCATTCGATGATGGTGTCGAGGTTCAGTTCACGCGAGGCAACTGGGCCACTTGGTGCTCGACGACTAACAACGGTGACGCTTCGACACTGGGAGAGCGATGCCGTCTTGAGCCCCAGACCGTACCGGCCGAGGTCGCTCGATCCGTAGGCCCGTCTACTACCGAAACGGAGAGCCTCGACGAGGCCATTCGGACTCATCCCAGCTCCGTCATCACAGATGAAGACAGAGGAGTCCACACCATCGAATCGGATCACCACGTCAACGCGTTCGGCGCCGGCCATCACGCTGTTGTCCACGAGATCGGCTACAGCCGAGGGAAAGTCGTAACCGATGTCCCTGAGCGACTCGGTGAGACGGGCCGCTGAGGGAGCTACTGATCGATGCCGACTCGCGGACACATGTACTCCTCGCACCTATGGATCCCGTCCAGGCTCTCACACGGCGAGCTCAGGACCGCGGCGGCTCGCCACGCAACGTTCGCCACACCGCCTCGATCCGGTCACCGGCGGTGTCGACGGGTTCATGCTCCCAGACCCGTATGACAGTCCAGCCGGCGTCGGTCAGCTGCTGATCCTGTCTGCGGTCCCTTGCCACGTTGGCGTCGAGCTTGGCCTCCCACCATGCGGCATTCGTCTTCGGACGAGTCGAGTGGAGCGGGCACCGGTGCCAGAAGCAGCCGTCGACGAAGACAGCTAGTTGAGCTCGCGTGAAGACGATGTCAGGGCGCCCCGGAAGGCCCCGGAACTCCTTCCGGAACCTGAGTCCCCGCGCATGCAGTTCCCGCCGCAGGGCTACCTCTGGACCCGTGTCCCGTCGGGGCATCCGCTGCATCTGCCGGCTCACCTGCGCGTCGCGGGCGGGCGGTCGTTCTGCCTTCACGCGTCAGCCCCGACCACCTTCGACCACGTCTCGAACATACGGCCGTCGCAGTGATGGTGACGTGGCCCCACTGCAGCCACGTCACCATCACACCTGGACCGTCCGCCCTGGCGTGGCGGTCAGCCTCCCGTAGCGGTGACCGTCAACCCGACCTCCTGCAGGAACCGACGCGAGACTGCGCCCTTGGACCAGCCGAACAGCTCGCACAGGGCCCCGGCCAAGATGTCCAGCCCGGCACCCGGGTGTTCCTCGCGCAGATAGGACATGGCAAGCCGGATCTCCTCCGGAGGGACGCGAGCGGGTGCTCGTACGTCTCCGCTGGAGGGAACCCGGACGTACTCGAGCGTGTGGCCAGGGAGCCGGATGAAGTTGTCCGTGGCCACGTCTACCTGCTGCCCCGCGATGGAGCAGCGACGCAGCGCCCGATCGAGAGCGTCAGGCATGTCGCCTCCGTACGGGTCCACCTCCCAGTCCCGCTGAAAGGCTTCGTAGAGGGTCTCGATGTGGACAGGCGCCTCCTTCCGGATCAGCCTCTCGAAGTATCGGGTGAGGTAGGGCCTTGCCAGAGGGCTGTCGGGGCGGAAGCGGCAGTTCGCAGGCGACGCCTTGCCGTGCGCCTCGCCGTGCTCGTAGGGCCTCGTCCACGATGCAGACGCTGACTCAAGTGGCATCTCGACTTGGACAGGCACCGGATGCACCGCGTCGACGACCACTGGGGTGCGCATCGTCGTGACCTGGCTGACCGGCTTGCCGGTCATGGCCGCGATGGCCTCTTGCAGCTCCCGCTGCACGACCGCGTCGAGGTCATCGTCAGGGAGGACATCGAGACAGAACGCGCCCTGCGCCCGCAGCATGCGTTTCGCGAAGTCCCGCATGAGTTCGCTTCGGCTGACTCCTCCACTGGGAGCGCCCAGGACGGCGGCCGCCATCCTCTTGGCCAGGCGACGGTCCGCGGCGAGGGTCGGTCGTTCCATGATGTTAACGAGTTCGTCCTCGCCGAGACCGTCCATCCGGTCGATGAGGTCGGCACCCACGATCTCAGCGCGCCACCAGAGGCGGCGCAGGACGTTGCGCGGCCGTCCCAGCATGCGCTTCTCTGCCCGATCCGGGAAGCGCCACACGCTCAGATCTGGAAGCACTACGAGCGCGAGGAAGTTCCACACCTCGTCCGCGGCGGCATCTGCCGGAACGATGGCCATGTGCTCATGAAGCAGAGCAGTGGCCGGTCGGTCGAAGTCACCAATCCGGGCCCGGCTCAAGGACTCGGGGAAACCGAGTCCGTCCGCGAGCTCACGTAGCGCGATCGCGACTTCTTCGATCGAGGATTCAGGTACAGCCGAACCACCGACCGCCACGGGCGCAGCGTCCGGATGGTTGGTCTCTGCCCGCTTCCGCAGCTCGGTCGGCTCAAGCTCGGCGTACTCCTCGAGCAGGGTCCGCGCCGCACTGTCCGACAGCCGTGGGTAGACGTACACGCTCAGCTCACCGCCTCGGCGAGCAGACCGGCCCGTGCCTGCATTGCGGCCTCAAACCTCGATCGGTCCGCATCGCGTCTCGCTCGCAGTGACCTTGCGTCCTCGTATGGCCAGAGCCGCCGGCAGATCTGTTCCAAGGTGTGTCCCAACGAGCCGATCCGGAAGGTGCCCCAGCCGCTGATGAAGTCATCGGAGTCGAGAGCCGCGTGCACGAGGAGGCGATGAACGTCCCAGAAGAGAACGCTCCTGATTTCCTCCGAGTCGGTGGTCCCTCGAACGAGTCTGGTCCCGACCGGATGGGCACTGTTGATCCTGATGCGCAGACAGGCGAGGGGGTTCGCATCTAGGTCGGTCAGGTCGTGCTGCAGCCACCAGACGCCTCCGGCATCCCCAAGTCCTGACTGGCCGAAGTCGATGACGTCGGTCGGGAACCGCGAGGCGTCACCCTCGAGGAGGCAGCTGGCTTGCTCATCCCGGGATTCCCTCCACAGGACGGATCCCGGTCGAGTGGCGGAAAGTGCAGCCCCGCCCCTCCCGGGACGGAGCAGGACGATGAGCCGTTCGATCGTCAACCGTCCACCGGCCACACCAGGCGGGACCTCGAATGCGAGGTTGATCGCACGGTCCCCGACGACGGGGACTGTGGCACCCACAGACCTGGCCGTCGTCGACGACGCCGACCAGAGTGCTGTGACGGCAATTTCTGCATCGTCGGACAGTCCACACTCCCGAAGCACCCGGTCGCGGGAAACCCGAACAATGGACTCCAGGGTGATGGTCGACGTGTAGTCCCACCCCTTGAGGAGGAGCGGCAGGGGCTGACGGTCGCCCCGCAGCTCGACGATCCACGGCCCGCACTCGGGTTCGGTCTCCGCCTGGAGGTAGGGCAGAGTCACGACCCTCATGACTCGGCACCCAAGGGTTCGAGCCTGAGGTCGACCACGGTCCCGACATCACGTGGTTGCAGAACCTTGAGGCACCAGACCCCTTGGTCGTCTGCAGCCACCTGGAGCACCTCCCCTGCCTCGGGCACGGGGCGGCCATCCCGCCAGTACCCGAGGATTTCCGGCACGGGGGCCCCGACGGGCGCCTCTTTCTCCCGCGAGACGCCATCCGGACCAGCAGCCGCCACGACGGCCATGACCTCCGTTGCCTGCGTCCCCCGCCTCGGCGTCACCGCGAACTCGATACAGAGATGGGTCCGTCCCTCCGTCTCGGATTCGAGCCATCGCCGACGGATCTCAGCCTTCGCTGTCGGACCACCACCACGCGCACCAGAGTCGGTCTTCTTCGTGCGTGCTGGCCTCGGCCCGTTACCCGCCGAGACGCTCAGAAGCTGGCCGAGCTGATCTGCGACCACAACTCCCGACTCTCGGACCTCCCCACCCCCGAGCCGCACGGCCGGCGCGAATGCGTCCTCCGCTGCAGCCTTGATGTCTCGGAGCGCCACGTTGACGTAGGTTCGCTGGCGCCTCTCGCTCACGAGAGTCGGATTCCAGGTGTCATGCGTCGGTGGCTCCGCTGCGGCGAAGGCGGCATCCACCTCCTCCGATGTGCGGAAGACGCCGGCCCACTCGAGCCCCTTGTTCGTCAGTGCAGGCCCGGATCGGTACTGCACCACGAGCTCCGCCCGGCGCATCACGGCTACGTAGTGGGACGGTCCCGTGAACGGAGCTGCGGTGCGCTGTTGCCCGTGGTCGTCCAGTCCACAGTCCAGGATGGGTCGAGCCGCGAAGGGCACGGCGTGCATCGCAAGCCACCCGAGGTTGGCGATGGGCCGCTGCGACTTGATGTTCCTGATGTGCTGCAGCGGATACAGCTCCGGAGCTGCTCCCTCATCATCGCACGCCCTTAGGGAATCCAGCGCCTGGGCAAAGGCGGAGAGCGGCGGTGTCTGACGTGGATCCGGCACCGGGATGGCTTCGCCATCCAAGGTCGCGGCGAAGGTCATGGCCGGCCGGGACCCGTCTCTGGCCACCATCTTCGGCCAGAAGTTCCACAGCAGCGCTTCGATCATGTAATTGACGACCTGGCGAGGCTCACGTCCTGCCAGGTCAGGCGCGAGGATCGCGATGGTCGTCCCCGTCTCCTCGGCGGAGAAGGCCGGGAGTCCCAGCTGGTCAGCCAGCCGCTTGGCGGCATCGCCGGTGACAGGCTCAACTGCGTTGTCGCTCCCGAAGCGACCCCACCAGTGCCGGCCTGTGTAGTTCTGTCGTCTGTAGTCGTACTGGCGTCCGATGGTCTGGGCGATGAGCCTCTGCTGGATCCGTCCTCGGTAGTTGGCGCTGGTGTGGATGAGGACCGTACGACAGCCGCTGACCAGATAGCTGATGGTCTTGCCGAAGCCGTAGGTACCACCCCCGAGTTCCCGCTCAGAAGGCTGGCCGATGTTGAAGACGAGGTCGATGAAGTTCGTTGCTTCGCCCTCATCTGCTGGACGGTCCGCACGGAGGGGACCACCGAGACCCTTCGTTCCCCGGTCGGTGATGCAAAGCATCCGCAACCCGCGGTCTTTCAGCGCACGCTCGAGCTCGACGTCGCCGCTCTCCAGAACGTTGTTGAAGACTCCCTTCGGCGGAAGGGATGTAAAGACCTCGTCCTTCAAGGCGAGACGCTGTTCAGTTGTGACCTGGCTCAGACCTAGCGATACACGGACGTCACCGTCGTCGGCGCGGGCGTCCCAGCTGTTCTGGACCGCTTCCCGGACGAGCACCACGTACGGATCGAGATCCGGACGCCCGAGGAGGTTGAGTGCCCCCTCCCCCGCCAACCCGCCATGCGGTGCGCGGGGTTCTGCAAAGTGGTTCATCGAGATCACAGCGCTGCGAGCTCCCTCAGGACGGTGACGCGGGCATCCGCGGGCAGGGCCGTCGGATAGGGCCCGGCCAAGTCGAGCTGGTAGTTGAGGTTCAAAACACCCTCAGGCACTCGACCGCCGATGAAGCTGGTCGGCACGACGCGGGGGAACGTCTCGTCGATGTGGTACCACAGCTCCTCCCGCACCTCGAAGGGGCGGGTGTCCGAGGACTCAGAGATGCCCGTACGGGCGAGCATCTGCTCGAAGTCGACTGGGTCGACCCCAAGCCCCCGGATCTCGTCTATCAGCTGCCGGAGGGTCATCCCAGCCCACGCCTCTCGGAGGCGGAGGTAGACGAGGTACAGGCGCCCCGCCGTTGGGGCCGCCAGCTGCTCCGAGCCGTGGATTTCGACGGTTCGGCCATTCTGGGAGCTCGAGGTCTTCACCTCAACGGCGACAGCGCCACGACGGAAGTCGTGCACGGCTCGGTCAGGACCAACCCAGTGCTCGATTCGACGGAGCGGATCCTCGGCGACCATCTGCCGTAGAACCCAGAGTTCGCCGTATATGCCCATCAGGCCGCTCTCGCCCAGCGGCTCCTTCCCCGCCTCGAGGAGCTGTCGCCACCGTGACAGTGTCAGCTGAGGGATGGTCCGGTATTCATCAGGTCGCGCGAGCACGCGCTCGCAGATCTCCCCCGCCAGTCGCTCGAACACGTCCCTGAGCTCCACACGGTGACAGGCCACGTCGATGAACAGCCGTCGGGCGCCATGGACCATGAGCTCGCGCCGCGCCAGCGTGACCGACTTGGACCTCCGGTCCGGCACCACGGGTGTCCCGGGTGGCACCGGCACGAGGACGTGTTGGGTTCCGTCGTGATCGACGGCTGCCATGAGGTCGCCCGCGGGCGTCGTGACAGGAAGCGAGGCCATGAGCACCTCGCTTGCTTCATGGGACCTGGAGAGCGCGTGAAAGGCAGCTGCAACGTCGTCGCGCACTCAGGCCTCGACAGCGTTCAGGCTGGATTCGGTGTCCATGCTCTCGACGTCCACGTCCTCCGTGTCATCAATGTCCTCGAACTCCTCGACGTCGCCCAAGGGAAGGCTGACCGCCTTGTAGCGCACGGCCGAGTCCATGACCGTCGCCTCTGGGAACACCAGACCGACACCCATGACGTCTTCCTCGGCGTCCAAGTCGATGCGGACGGTCTTCTGCTCAGGCCGAGGAGCGCGCAGCGGCTTGGACTCTTTGTCGATGGGATAGAGCACGAGAAGGCCGAGACCCGTGGGGCGCAGATCCTGCAATTCCGCATCAGTCTTTGCCGCCACGGCGGCGGCGTCCATCTGGAGGTCCGCGACGCGGTCCTCCTTTGACATGAGGGACTTGATGTTTGCGTGCGGCTTGGCGACGGTCCTGATCGCGGCTCGGTTGATCAGACCGACCGCAGGCAGTGCACCGCCGAGCTCAATGAGCCGTCCCTCGTGGTCGGCACCGCGGGTGACGACCGCGATGTTCCACGTGTCGAGCTCGCCGTTACCATTCTGCCGCTGGATGTATTCGATGATGCGGTCCGAATTGAGATCCTGCGCATCCGCGTGGAAGCGGTAGGAACTTAGAAAGTCGACCACGGCCTGGGCCGGCACGCCGTCGTAAACGTACCGGTTGCTGCCGGCCTCCCTCGGATCACGGCCGATCGCCCGTTGTGCTGCGGCAAGCAAGCGGCGACTGGCGCGCAGGTTGTCGACCAGCCAGTCACGGTCGCGGTGATTGAAGAGGATGGTCTGGATGCGCCGACCGCTGTAGGAGACGGCGACATCGTCGGCCGCTGTCATCTTGAGCGCGGATGTGATGGCGAGCTGAGGATGCGTCCGGACGCGGACTGCGAACTCCCGAGGTGTGAGGTCCTCCCGCTCATATCGCGAGATGTCGAGTCTGATCTCAGCCTCAACTGTCGCCAAGAACTGGAAGTACTCCGCGAGGTCTTTCGTCATCCAGATTCGGGGGAGGTCTGAGTAGCCCGAGCGATAGCCGAACCAACGCCCCATTTGAAGGAGCGTGTCGTAGGCGCTTGCCGTCCGCAGGAAGTAGCTGACGACCAGACCCTCGAGGGTGAGGCCCCGCGACAGGGTGTTGCCACCCACCACGATGACGACCTGCGCTTCGTCGCCGTAGTCGAGTCGGTCCGCGCTCTGAAAGTTGTCGACTACCACCTTGAGGTCGTCGAGGACGCCGCTCACCTCGGCAGACGCCTGTTCAAAGGTGACAGGTCGCTCGCCCAGTTCCTCAGCGGAGACCCGACCGGCCTGCCGGCTCCATACCTCCGCCAGCGCAGGGCCACCCACCTCCCCGCGGATTGAAGTGAGCACCTGCTCGATAGGCTCCCTGTAACGAAAGTGAATGGAGGAGAGTTGGGTGGTGTGAATCAACATCGATGAATGCCGGTTCCGCTGACCACGGACGCGCCGAGCAGCCGTGGCGAGCACGAACCAGTAGATGGCCTCGCGCAGGGACGGCGTGATCTCCGGCTTCCAAGCGTCTCGATCCGTACGCTTTCGCGGCGGGCGGAGATCGGCCACCTCCGCCATCGGCACCTCGGACACCATGTCGAGACCGTCCGCGCCGAGCTCCGCCTCCTCCTCCGTGAGCGGCTCGCGCCCGAACAGGCGCTCGGCACCGAAGTAGGCGTCTGGGCGCGGCAGATCAACGATGAAGTCGCTCGGATAGAGGTCTTCAGGCACAGATGGGTCGATAAAGATGTTCGCAAAGGGCGTTGCGGTGTAGCCGACGTAAGCGGCCTTGGGCTGATTGAGCAGCCGCAGGATCAGCTTGTTGATCTCAGCCCGATCCGCGCCCTTGGTGTTGACACTGGCCTGGTCGGCCTCGTCATCGATGACCAGAATTGGGCAGTTCTGAAGAGTGGACTGCGAGGCCTTCTCCAGCCATTCACACAGGTTGGTGAGCCGAGTCTTGTTCTTTTTGACGACAGCCAAGACGCGCAGCTGGTCCTGCGCCAGCAGGGCGTCCGTATTACCCGGGTCCCCGAAGTCGGCCCCGCTGTTCGTCAATCCGATCCAGCGTCTCCTGTTGAGGGCGACGAGCTGCTCGTCGAGCCGCACCTGCGTCTGCCGTCGAAGATTGTTGTGGATTCCGGACAAGACGATAAAGAGCCGGTAACCGGCGTCAGCAGCCTTGGAGATGACCGCCGTGAAGTTGGACGTTTTCCCACTCTGCACGTAACCCAGTACGAGTCCACGACCTCGGAAGTCTCGGCGCCACGGAGCTGGCAGGCTGGCGACAACCTTGGTGGATGAATGATCCAGAGACGTAAGGCCATCCGCCCCCAAGGACCCAGCCTCGGCCAACGCGCGCTCCAATGCTGGCCAGAAGTCGTCCGCGGGGCGCGAGCCGGTGTACCAAGGGACGATCCGACGCGGATCAGTCAGGGAATTCGGCTCGCGTGCCGCAATGATGTTGTTTGCAGTCTCGTGGTACCTCTTGACAGCGGCAGACACGATGTCCGCGTTGGGGATCAGCTCCAACATGGCCGCTTCAGCCGCCTCAGGGGAGTTGTCCTGCCGAAGGAGGCCGACGAACATACTGTAGGCATTTTGCACGGCCGCTACGTTTGGTGCCATTTCTCCGTCTAATCGTCGAGGCGACTGCCACTGGACAGCAATCGCCGGATGAAACGCGTGCCGCGGCTTATTGCGGCCAATGTTAGGAGCTGGAAGACGAGCCTCGATGCAACTCCCAATGCTCACGCACCCATACGCGCTGCTTACTGCCAAGCGTCACTTGAATCGATCGGCCATGTAGGTCGGCGTACGCGGCGAATACTCGCAGGTTTGGCCGGACGTCGATACAACCCGTTTGCGGCTCGATCGCAATTTCTCCTTGATCGAATAGGCGATGCAAATCGCGGCGCAGAAGAAGCCCGCCACCGTCCTCATGGACACCCGCCTGGGCGTAACTGTAGAGATGAGCAGCCTCAATGGCGGCAGCCGGGGCAGGTCCGGTGAAGGCGCAGCTTTCTCCATACTGCTCCAACAACCGCGCCCTGAAGCTTCCTTGCCCGAGGCGCACCCGCGCAAGTCGTCGAACGTGTCCGCCGTTGACCGGAGAGGCCAGCATCGGATGCAGCGCCCCAAGCCGCTTGAGTGCCCCGCTAGCCACACTCTCCAGGGCCTCCAAGAACGCGTACTCGCGGAGCCTCCTTATGCTGTGCTGCGATCTAGGAGACCTACAAAGGCTCCGCAGAGCGGGCGCCTGCAATAACCCCTGCGCCTCGACCCAGGAGCGCTCATGGTGGGATTTATAAGTCGTAACTGTCGACCGCAGCCGACTTGGCTGGTCGAACGTCGCGCCGCACATGAAGCACAAGAACCGCGGCTTGTCCCGCTGGCGGGATTTGAAGCTAGCTTTTCCGCACTCGGGACATTGGTATCGGAGCTTCTCGTCTTCGCCAACGATGACCTCGTCGACTATCGATGCGCCCAGTAGGAAGGTCTTGTTCCACACAGCGATGAGATGACCTGACCGCACTGCGGCATGATTCGGGACAGTGCTATCCCAGCTGTACCAAGCTTCGGGCTGGTCGTCGTAGCCGTCGTTGCTCCCGTGCTGGCGGGCCCCTGTGACGGCGAGAACCAACCAGGCCGGCACATCGCTCAATCCGTCAGTCACTGTCATCCCCGTTGCCTCGAGTGACGTTGTAGCAACCATAAGCGACGACTCGGACGTTGTCGTTCAGCTTCGGCGACATGTTGCCCGCACGGGCTAGAGCGCTATCGATCTCCCGTTGATGCAGGGACGGCGGGGAAGTGTGCGTCGTCGGCCTCCACCACATGCAAGACGCCGCGGCCGCGCTCCTTCGCGCCGTACATCGCGCGGTCCGCCAGCGTGGGGACCTCGTCGACCGTCGTCCCGGGTGACGCCATCGCCAGCCCGATGGAGGCCGACACCCGTACCGTCCGCCGTCCCACCTCCACTCGGTCCACGAGCACGGCAGCCAGCCCGTGCCTGCTGGCCTCCGCAGTGGAAGCGTCCACCCCGGGCAGGACCGCCACGAACTCGTCCCCACCGAGCCGCCCGACCACCGCCCCCGGCAGCCCCTCTCCACGTGCCGGCGGAGCCGGTCGGCGAGCCGGACGAGCAGCTGGTCGCCCACCGCGTGCCCGCCGCGGTCGTTGACCTCCTTGAACCGGTCGACGTCCACGAACGGCACCGCTCCCCCGACCGCCAGCGCCGCGCGGCCGGTGTCGAGCAGGTGGCTGCGGTTGGCCAGCCCGGTCAGCGGGTCCTGCCGGGCCCCGGCCGCAGCAGCGCCTGCCGCGAGCCGTCGGCCTTGGTCGCCACCGCGGTCAGCTGGTCCAACGTCTCCTGCAGCCGCACCGCTTGGTCGGCGTCCGCGTCCTCGGCCAGATCCGCCACCGCGGAGGTCAGCTCGTCGAGGACCGACTCCAGCGGCAGGCCGGCCGCCACCGCCTCCAGCGTCCGGCCCTGCGCGGCCAGCAGCTCGCCGTCCCACCGGTGCGCGGCCACCTGGCGCCGCAGCGACAGCACGCGGCGCACCAGCCGCACCTGGTTCTCGAGCAGCTGCTCCTCCGCCCGGGAGAACGCCCGCGGCTCGTCGTCGAAGACGCCGAGCGGGCCGAGGACGAAGCCGTCCTCGTCGATCAGCGGCACCCATAGGTAGGAGCGGTCGCGCCGGCCGGCATGGCCGGGTTGTCGCGGAAGACCGGGTGGTCGAGCGCGTCGGCCACCTGCAGCGGCGCCAGAAGCGCCATCACGTACGCGCAGAACGAGAGCTTGCCGGGCACGTGCGAGTATGGGCGCCCGTCCCTTGTTCGGCCGGGTGGCACCGGGTCGCTCCCATCGCTGGATCGGAGCCGGACGCATTGCTCCAGCGTGGCCAGTGAGGCGCACGGGGCGCCGGTGCCGACGACACGGTGATCACCGCGCCACCGTCCCCGGTTGCGGTTACGTTTCCGCAGGGTGACGCACGTCACTCAGCCGACCCGGGGACAGGCAGGCCGATGCTCTACACCGCCTACGAGCTCAACCGCCGCGCGAGCGCCCCCGCGGCCGCCGCGACGGCGCTCACTGCCCGGGCTCTGCACGCCCTGCCGGGCCCGCTCGCGAGGAACCCCGCCGTCCGGCACGCGCGGGCCGCCTGCGAGATCCTCGCCAAGGCGCGACCCACCCACGACCGTCCCGCCTACGGCATCTCCACCGTGCGGGTCGACGGCCGCGACGCCGAGGTCGTCGAGCGCCCGGCGCTCACCACCCCGTTCGGCACCCTGCTGCACTTCGCCAAGCCGTCGGTCGAGAGCCAGCCGCGCGTGCTCGTCGTCGGCCCGATGTCCGGTCACTTCACCACGCTCATCCGGCCGACCATCCGCACGCTGCTCGCCGACCACGACGTGTTCGTCATGGACTGGCACAACGCCCGCGACATCCCCACCGCACACGGGCGCTTCGGCCTCGACGAGTACATCGGGCACGTCATGGACGCGCTGCGGAGCCTCGGCCCCGGCACCCACGTCGTCGCCGTCTGCCAGCCCGCCGTCCCCGTGCTGGCCGCCGTCGCGCTGCTCGCCGCCGACGACGACCCCGCCCAGCCGGCCAGCCTCACCCTCATGGCCGGTCCGATCGACACCCGCATCAACCCCAACCGGGTCAACACCGCCGCCGCCACGAAGCCCATCGAGTGGTTCGAGCGCCGGCTCATCGACACCGTCCCCCGCCGGTACGCGGGCGCCGGCCGGCGGGTCTACCCCGGCGTCGTCCAGCTGGCGGCCTTCATGTCGATGAACCCCCGCCGCCACCTGGGCGCGCACGCGCGGATGTACCGCGACCTGGTGGCCGGCAACGCGGCGGCCGCCGCGGCCACCCAGGCGTTCTACGACGAGTACGGCGCGGTCATGGACGTCCCCGCCGAGTTCTACCTGGAGACGGTCGACCGGATCTTCATGCGGCACCTGCTCGCCACCGGGCGCCTCACCTGGCGCGGCCGCCCCGTCGACCCCGGCGCCATCCGGCAGACCGCGCTGCTCACCGTCGAGGGCGCCAACGACGACATCTGCTCCCCCGGCCAGACCGAGGCCGCCCACGCGCTGTGCACCGGCATCCCGGCCGACCGGAAGCGCCACCACCTGCAGCACGGCGTCGGCCACTACGGCGTCTTCAGCGGCTCCCGGTGGGAGAGCGAGGTCTACCCCGTCCTCCAGGGCTTCATCGCCTCGGCCGGCGACCGGGAGCGGGCGGTCGCCCTGCGCTGAGAGGGCCGTCCGCCTCTGTCGCCGCGGACGCCGCCGGCACCACCATCCGGTCCCTCACCAGGATCGGGAGGTCGCCGCCGTGTACGTCACCCAGGGTCTGCACCGCCACGTCCAGCAGCGCCCGGAGACGGTCGCCACCGTCTGCGCCGGCCGCACCCGCACCTACGCCGAGACCGTCGACCGGATCGCCCGGCTCGCGGCCGCCCTCCAGGGGCTCGGCATCCGCGACGGCGAGCGCGCGGCGATCCTGTCGCTGAACTCCGACCGCTACCACGAGTTCCTCGGCGCGACGCTGTGGGCCGGCGGCGTGCTGGTGCCGGTCAACATCCGGTGGAGCGTCCCCGAGATCGCCGAGTCCCTCGTCGAGGTCGACGCCCGGGTGCTCGTCGTCGACGACCTCTTCGCCGGGTACGTCGAGGGCATCCGGGCCGCCCACCCGGGGCTGCGCGACGTCGTCCACGCCGGCGACGGGCCCACCCCCGACGGCATGCTCGCCTTCGAGCAGCTCGTCGGCGCCGCCGAGCCGGTCGAGGACGCCCGCCGCGGCGGCGACCAGCTCGCCGGCGTCTTCTACACCGGCGGCACCACCGGCCGGTCCAAGGGCGTCATGCTCAGCCACGACAACCTGCTGACGTCGTCCATGGGGTTCCTCGCGGCCGTGCCCTCACCGACGGACCGGGTCTACCTGCACGCCCCGCCGATGTTCCACCTCGCCGACTTCTCCGCCTGGGTCACCGGCGGGATCCTGGGCGGCACCCAGGTGATGATCCCGGTGTTCGACCCGGTCGCGGTCATGACCGCCGTCCAGGAGCACCAGGTCACCGACGTCCTGCTGGTGCCCACGATGATCCAGCTGACGGTCGACTCCCCGCGGATCGGCGAGTTCGACCTGAGCAGCGTCCGGCGGGTGCTCTACGGCGCCTCCCCCATGTCCGACGCCCTGCTGGGCCGCGCGATGAAGGCCTTCCCCAACGCCTCCTTCATCCAGGCCTACGGCATGACCGAGCTCGCGCCCGTCGCCACCCTGCTGACCGCCGAGGACCACGAGGACCCGGTGCACCGGCGCTCGGTCGGCCGCGCCGCCCCGATCGCCGAGGTGCGCGTCGTCGGCCCGGACGACGTCGAGCTGCCCCGCCGCGAGGTCGGCGAGATCGTCGTCCGCGGCGGCAACGTCATGCTCGGCTACTGGAACCGGCCCGAGGAGACCGCCGACGCGCTGCGCGGCGGCTGGATGCACACCGGCGACGCCGGCTGGATGGACGACGAGGGCTACCTGTACCTCACCGACCGCCTCAAGGACATGATCATCTCCGGCGGGGAGAACGTGTACTCGGTCGAGGTGGAGAACGCCCTCGCCCAGCACCCGGCGGTGGCCACCTGCGCGGTCATCGGCGTCCCCGACGAGACCTGGGGCGAGCGGGTGCACGCCGTCGTCGTCCCGGCGGCCGGCGCGACGGTGACCCTCGAGGAGCTGCACGACTTCACCGCCGAGCGCATCGCCGGCTACAAGGTGCCGCGGTCGCTGGAGCTCGTCGACGCGCTGCCGCTGTCGGCCGCCGGCAAGGTGCTCAAGCGCGAGCTGCGCAAGCCGTACTGGGCCGGGCAGGACCGCGCCGTGCACTGACGGCGGCGGCGCTGGCCTCTTTCCGAGTCGACATCGCGTGATCTCGGCGCTCGAGGGCGCCTGAGCGTGCGAGATCGCGCGATCTCGACAGGCGGGGACGCAGCCCGGCGGCGCTACCGTCCCCCGGTGGACCAGCCCGGCACCGGCCGTCCGACCCGCAGCCGCCTCGCCCGCACCGCTCGGCTCGCCGCCCTGCCCGCGGCGTACGCCGGCCGCACCGCCGTCGGCCTCGGGAAGCGGATCGGCGGTCGCCCCGCCGAGGCGGTCGCGGCCCAGGTACAGCAGCGCACCGCCGAGCAGCTGTTCGCCACTCTCGGCCAGCTCAAGGGCGGCGCGATGAAGGTCGGCCAGGCGATGTCGGCGATGGAGGCCGCCCTGCCCGACCAGCTGGTCGGCCCCTACCGCGAGGCGCTGGTCCGGCTGCAGGAGGCGGCGCCGGCGATGCCGACGGCGATGGTGCACGAGCAGCTCGCCCGGTCCCTCGGCGGAGGCTGGCGCGGGCTGCTCGGGGACTTCGACGACCGCCCGGTCGCGGCGGCCAGCGTGGGGCAGGTGCACCGCGCCACGTGGTCCGACGGCAGCGCGGTGGCGGTCAAGGTCCAGTACCCGGGAGCCGGGGAGGCGCTCGTCGCCGACCTCGGGATGCTGCAGCGGGCGGCCCCGCTCATGCAGACGGCCATGCCCGGCCTCGACGCCCGGCAGCTGCTGCAGGAGCTGCGCGACCGGCTGGTCGAGGAGGTCGACTATGCCCGGGAGGCCGACGCCCAGGCGGCGTTCGCCGAGGCCTACCGCGACGACCCGGACATCTGCGTCCCCGACGTGCTCGCCGCCGAGGACCGCGTGCTGGTCACCCGGTGGATCGACGGGACCCCGCTGTCCCGGGTCATCGCCGCCGGCAGCCAGGACGACCGGGACCGCGCCGGCCTGCTGCTGGTGCGCCTGCTCGCCTCGTCCCCCGTGCGTGCCCGGCGGCTGCACGGCGATCCCCACCCCGGCAACTTCCGGCTGCTGCCCGACGGCCGGCTCGGCGTCCTGGACTTCGGCGCCACCGAGGCACTGCCGTCCGGCTGGCCGGCCCGGCTCGGGCCGCTGCTCGCCGCCGGACGGGACGGCGACGCCGCGGCCCTGCACCGCGTCGCCGCCTCCGCGGGCCTGCTCCGGCCGGACCAGGTTCCCCCGCCGGCACTGCTGGCCCTGCTCGACCCCTACCTGCAGCCGCTGCGCAGCCCCGCCTACCGGTTCACCCGGGCCTGGATGCAGGAGCAGACCAGGCTCGTCTCCGACCCGTTCAGTGCCGCCTCGCGCACCCAGCGCCGGCTGACCATCCCGCCGCGCCACCTGCTGCTGCAGCGCGTGGCCGCCGGGCTGGCCGGCGTCCTGTGCTCGCTGGGCGCCACCGTGGCCGTCGACGCCGAGGTCGCGCGCTGGCTGCCCGGCTACGACCCCGCGTTGTCTGCTTGACGCCGTCATCCCCCCAGCGGGACCGTCCGGACGTGCGGACGCGCTTCACCGAGCTGGTCGGCTGCACCGTCCCGGTCCAGCAGGCCCCGATGGGTGCGGTGTCCTCGCCGGACCTGGCGGTGGCGGTCGCCGACGCGGGCGGCGTCGGCACGATCACCTCGCTGGCGCTGCCGGCTGAGGTGCTGCTCCGGCGCCTGGACGGGATGCGCCGGCGCACCTCGGGCGTGCTGTCCGCGAACGTGCTCAACGGCGACCTCGACGACGGGCTGCTCACCGACGTCGCCGCGCGGGTGCGGCTGGTCGACTTCTTCTGGTTCGACCCCGCGCCGCACCTGGTGGAGGTGGTGCACCGGGCCGGGGCGCTCGCGGGCTGGCAGGTCGGGTCGCTCGCCGAGGCGCGCGCCGCGGTGGACGCCGGGTGCGACGTCGTCACGGTGCAGGGGGTCGAGGCCGGCGGCCACGTCCGCGGATCCACGCCGCTGCGGCCCCTGCTGCGGGAGGTGCTCGACACGGTCGACGTCCCGGTCCTCGCCGCCGGGGGCATCACCAACGGGCGCTCGTTCGCGGAGGTCATGGCGGCGGGCGCGGCCGGTGCCCGGATCGGCACCCTGTTCGTCGCGACCGACGAGTCCGGCGCGCACCCGGCGTACAAGCAGGCGGTCGTCGACGCCGCCGGTGACTGCACCGAGATCACCGACGCGTTCGTCACCGACTGCCCGATGTGCGCCACCGGCGGGCGGCCCCGGGTGCTGCGCGCCTCGGTCGAGCGGCTCGCCGAGGTGGACGACGACGTCGTCGGCACCCTGGGCCGGTCGCGGACCCCGGTGCCGCGCGGGTCGGGTCTGCCGCCCGTGGCCGGCGTCGAGGGCCACGTCGCCGCCATGCCCATGTACGCGGGGGCCGGGGTCGGCGCGGTGACCGGCATCCGGCCGGCGGCCGCGGTCGTCGCCGAGCTGGCGGCCGCGCTGGGGCGGCGTCAGCCCGTGTAGTCGGAGGTCCCCGGCGTCGTCAGGTGCCGGTGCGCGCGGCCGGCACGCCGGGCCAGCCGGGCCCCGGCCGGAAGCTGCCGCGCCGCGACGGCGCCCGGTCGGCTCCCCCACCGGCGACGACCCGCAACGGCGCCGTGTGCGGCCGCTTCGGACGGGGCGGCAGGTTGTCGCGGCACCACCGCTCGCAGTCGGCCAGCAGGTTCCCTGTGGACGGCGCGCGGAGCGGCCTACCGGATGACGTGCCGGACAACGCTGCGGACTCCCTGTAAGAGGACGGCGATCACGGGGGTCCCCGCTCCGGCACGACGCCGCTGCTGGCGAGGACGAAGGGCCCACGCTAGGCCACGGCGGGCGTCCGACCGCGGCACCGGCTCCCTCGGCGCGCCCCGATCCGTTCCTCTGGCCTCCCCCGGGCGGGACGGGCATTGTGGGCCGCGCGGCGATGCCGCAGGGGCGTCCCGTCACATCGCGAGGAGCGGCGGCATGCACGCACGGTCGACCAGCATCAGGGGCAACCCCGCCCACCTCGACGCCGGCATCGGCTACGTGCGCGACGAGGTCATGCCGGCGTCCGAGCGGGCCGAGGGCTGCGTCGGCCTCTCGCTGCTCGCCGACCGCGAGGCCGGCCGCTGCATCGTCGCCACCGCCTGGCAGGACGAGCGGGCCATGCGGGCGACCGCCGCGGAGGACCGCACCGTCCAGCACCGCCTGCTGCACACCCTCGGCGGCGAGCACGCCGACGTCCAGGAGTGGGAGATCGCCGTCCTCCACCGGGACCGCCCGGCCGGGGACGGCGCCGGCGCGCAGGTCACCTGGGCCCGCATCGCGCCGAACCACCTCGACGACCTGCTCGACGCCTACCGGGACAACCTGCTGCCCAAGCTCCGGGACCTCCCCGGTTTCTGCAGCGTCAGCATGCTGGTCGACCGGCGCGCCGGCCGGACGGTCAGCGTCACGAGCTTCGAGAACCGCGACGCCGCCGGGCTGGTCCGCCGGCACGCCCGCTCCCTGCGCGAGCAGTTCGCCCGGGCCATGGGCGCCAAGATCGTCGACGTCGCCGAGATGGACCTCGTCCTCGCCCACCTGCGGGTCCCCGAGACCGTCTGACCGTCCTCGGGTCAGGCCGACCCGCGGCGGACGTCGTCCGGCGTGCACCCGAACGCCGACCGGAAGCCGCGGCCGAACGTCGCCGGGTCGCCGAAGCCCCACCCGTGCGCGACCGCGGCCACGGTCACCGCGGTCCCGCGCCGGGCGAGCTCCCGCCGCGCCCCATCGAGCCGTAGCCGGCGCACGTACCCGGCCGGCGTCGTGCCCCGGGCGGCGCACAGGCCGTAGAGCGCGCGCACCGACACGTAGGCGCCGGCCGCGATCGTCGCCGGGGACAGCGACGGCTCGCGCAGGTGCGCGGCGACGTGGGCGGCGACCCGCGCCCAGGCCGGGTCGTCGTCCACCGGGGTCAGCGCCCCGGCCAGCAGGTCGACCAGCGCCTCGGCCACCGGCTGCCCCAGCCGCCCGTCGAGCCCGCCGGCACTGGTCAGCGTCGCCCCGACCAGGGAGGCGAGCAGCCCGGCGGCCGTCGGGTCGAGCAGGCCGCCGGGTGCGGCGGGCAGCCGGGACGACGGCACCAGCAGCGTCCACTTGTGCAGCCGCCCCGGCAACCGGAAGCGCACCGGCTGGTCGGCCCGCCACAGCAGCGCCGACCCCGGGCGGACGACGACCTGCGCGCCGCCCACCTCGACGAACTCGACCCCCTCGCGGACGAACAGGACGCCCACCAGGTCGGCGTCGCTCGCCGCGAGCTGGGCCCGCCCGCGCGACCCCGCGCAGGGACCGCAGCGGCAGTCGACCAGCGCCAGGTCGCCGACGCGGTACCGGGTGATCTCGACCGGGCCGGGGGCCGCCGGGCCGGACCGCAGCGACCACCGCAGGTGGGTGGCGTCGACCGCCTCCCGGAAGGCGTCGTCCCGATCGCGGCGGGGCAGGTCGGCGGGGGTCCAGCGCTCGGCGGTCAGCGTCATGGGCACCTCCCGCCGCGCAGCCAACTCCCGGTCCGGTTCGACGGCAAGGTCTGCAGGCATCGCCGCGGGAGGTGCAGGGACCGCCGCGACGGCGCGGACGGCGGCGGCCAGGGTCGGCCGCATGCGAGAGGACATCGAGTTCGCGACCGAGGACGGCGTCACCCTGCGCGGCTGGCACTACACGCCCGACGACGGCCCCGCCGACACGCGCCGGCCGCTCGTCGTCATGGCGCACGGCTTCTCCGCCGTCAAGGAGATGCACCTGGACGACTTCGCCGAGCACTTCGCCGCCGGCGGGCTCGGCGTGCTGGCCTACGACAACCGCAACCTCGGCACCTCCGACGGCGAGCCGCGCGGGGAGATCGATCCGTGGCAGCAGGTCCGCGACTACCGGACGGCGATCACCTGGGCGCAGACCCAGCCGTGGTGCGCCCCCGACCGCATCGGCATCTGGGGGTCGAGCTACAGCGGCGGGCACGTGCTCGTCGTCGGTGCCCTCGACCGCCGCGTGAAGTGCGTCGTCTCCCAGGTGCCCCTGGTGAGCGGGCTGGCCAACGCCCGCCGGCTCATCCGCGCCGACCAGTTCGCCGACCTCCGGGCCATGTTCGACGCCGACCGCGCCGCCCGCTACGCCGGGAAGCCGCCCGCGATGATGCAGGTGACCTGGGAGAAGGACCCCGCCGAGGTGTGCGCGCTGCCCACCGCCGACACCTCGGAGTTCTTCTTCGGCCCGATGCAGGACCGGGCGGCCACCTGGCGCAACGAGGTCACGCTGCGCTCGGTGGAGATGTTCGTCGAGTACGAGCCCGGCGCCTACATCGCCGACATCGCCCCGACCCCGCTCATGGTGGTCGTGGCCGCGAAGGACCACCTCACCGTCGCCGACCTCACCCTCGAGTACTTCGAGCGGGCCCGGCACCCCAAGGAGCTGCTCGTCCTGCCGGTCGGCCACTTCGAGGCCTACGTGGACGAGGCGTTCCAGCGCTCCGCCCCGGCACAGCTCGACTGGTTCCGCCGGCACCTGACCTGACCGGCGGCCTGTGGAAAACCCCGGAGGAGGTCCTCCGGCGCTGCCACGGTGTGCGGCATGACCACACCGCTGCTCGCCGACGTCCCCGTCCGCTCCTCGCTCGCCCTGACCCGCCGCTGGGTGTCCCTGCTCCAGCCGCTGACCTTCGGCCGCCGCAGCCTCTGGCTGACCTGGCTGGGCGCCGACTGCCGGCAGTCCCCCGTCCTGCTGCCCGTCGACGACGTCCCGGCGCTGCCCGACCGGCGGCTGCTCACCGGGTTGCTCGAGGTCCACCGCGAGGTGGCGACCCACCTCACCGGCGACGGCGTCCACCTGGCGGCGGCGCTCTGCCGTCCCGGCGAGCCGGAGGCGGTCGAGGACGACCACGAGTGGGCCGACGCCCTGCACGAGGTCCTCGACGACTCACTCGACGGCACCTGGAGCCTGCACCTCGCGGCCGGCGGGCGGGTCGAGCCGCTGGTCGACGTGCCGCGGTCGTTCCTGCGCCGGGTCTCCTCCCGGTGACGACGCCGCAGCACCGCTCGCTCGACGTCCCCCGCTGGACGCCCGGACCGGGCGACTGGCTGGTCGACGTCGAGCCCACCGGGGACGACCGGACCCGCCACGGGGACCCGGCCGTGGAGGACGGGGACCGCGCCTGCGGTGACCCCTGAGCCCGGGTCAGTCCTGGCGGGCCTGGCGGCGCATCGACCACATCTGCGCGGGACGCTCGAACTGGGTGGCGACCTCCCAGCTGACCGCGCCGTTGACCACCTCGTTGCGGAAGTTGCCCACGGCCACCCGGGCGAGCTCGGGGTCGGCGGCGACCCGGCGGGCCAGCTCGATCGCGCGGTCCTCGACGGCGGACTCCTCCACCGACTGCCACGCCAGGCCCAGCTCGGCGGCGCGGCGCCCGTCGATCTCCTCGCCGAACAGCGCGATCGCCGCGGCGGCCTCGCGGCCGACCAGCCGGGACAGGATGACGAAGTGCCCGCCGCCGGGGTGCATGCCGCGCTTGAGGAAGCCGGCGAGCAGCCGGGCGTCGTGGGCGACGATCCGCAGGTCGGCGGCCAGCAGCATGTTCATCCCGGCCCCGACGGCGGAGCCCCGGACGGCGGCGATGGTGGGCACGCGCACCTGCCCGAGCCGGTAGAAGGAGTCGTAGATCCGGCCCATGCCCTCGTAGGCGTCGGGAGCGGCCGGGTCCTTCCCGGCGCTGGTCAGCGTCGCGATGTCGCCGCCCGCGCAGAACGACCTGCCCACCGCGCGGACGACGAGCGCGCCGACCTCCGGCAGGGCGTCCACCTCGTCGAACACGCCGATCAGCTCGGACGCCATCGACGGGGTCAGCGCGTTGCGGCGGTCGGGCGCGTTGAGCGTCACCACCGCCACGCCGCCGTCGACCTCGAGCAGGACCTCGGCGTCACCCACGAGCGCACCTCCGGATTCCGGACCGGCCCGGCGCCGGCACTGCCGAGCATCAGACCACGCGGTTGCCGGGGCGGTCCGGGCGGCCGGAGACTCGCCGCACCGACCCCCGGAGCCCGCATGCCGACCGCCCGCCGCGCCGCCACTGCGGCCTTTATCGCGATATTGGCTGTCACCGGGTGCACCGAGACGGAGGGCGAGCCCTCGCCGGCACCTCAGACGTTCACCCAGATCCTCGCCATCGTCGACCTCGACGTGGTCGTCCCCGGCGGCGTCGACGTCCTCGACCTCGCTCCCGGGCCGGAGGGTGCGCTCGCGCTGCTCGCCGGCACCGCCGACCCGTCGGCCGTGTACCTGGCACCGGTCGGCGAGGACGGCGTCGGCGGGCTCCGCCGGCTCCCCGAGGCCGGCGACCGGCTGTTCGTCACCCCCGACGGCACCGCCCTGGTCACCGCCCCGGGCCGGCTCACCACGGTGCCGCCCGGCGGCGAGCCGACGGTCACCGGGCTCGACGTCGTCGGGGACACCGCCGCCGCCTCCCCCGCCGGTGACCGCCTCTACGTCGCCGGCGAGGACACGATCGCGGCGCTCGACCCGGTCACCGGCGCGCTCCGGGGAACGGCCGACCTGGAGTCCGGCCTCAGCGTCCGGGCGCTCGCGGTCGGCCCCGACGGCGGCCCGACCGCGCTGCTCAGCGACGCCCGCGCACCTGACCTGGCCGACGTCGCAGTCCTCGGCACCTGGTCCGACGACCTGGAGCGGACCGGGCTGGTCGAGTTGGCGCCCGACCGGCCGGCCAGCATCCCGGGCGCGCTGCGGCTCGCCGACGACGGCACCGCCGTCGTCACGCTGACCGCGGGCTCCGGCGACGACCCGTTCCGGGTGGTGACCGTGGCCGACGGCGAGGTGACCGAGTCGCACGCCGTCCCCGGCACCGACCGCCCCCTGGCCGACCTCGCCGTCTCCCCCGACGGGCGCGCGGCGTACCTGCCGGTGGCCGGGTTCGAGGTGGAGTCGGGCGTGGTCACCCTCGACCTCGGGAGCGGCGAGCAGCTCGACGACGTCCGGCTGTGCGAGGGCCAGGGGACGTTCGGCCGCATGGCGCTCACCGGCGACCGGCTCACCGTCATCGGCTCCTGCATCACCGCGGAGGCGGCGTCGTCGACCGCGTTCGTCGTCGGCTGAGGGGCATGGCCTCCGAGGTGTGACCTGCACTACATTTCGTGCATTCCACTTCAGAGGAGGACCTCATGGACCGGCTGCGCTTCGGTACCTTCCTGGCCCCGTTCCACCCCGCCGGCGAGAACCCCACGCTCGCCCTGCAGCGCGACCTCGAACTGGTCGAGCACCTCGACCGGCTCGGCTACGACGAGGCCTGGATCGGTGAGCACCACTCGGCCGGCACGGAGATCATCGCGTCGCCGGAGATCTTCATCGCCGCGGCCGCCGAGCGCACGAAGCACATCAAGCTGGGCACCGGCGTCACCTCGATCGCCTACCACAACCCGCTCTGGGTGGCCGAGCGCATGGTGCTCCTCGACCACCTCACCCGCGGGCGCGCCATGCTCGGCTGCGGCCCCGGCTCGCTGCCCACCGACTCGATGATGCTGGGCCTGACCCCCACCGACACCCGCGAGTTGCTCGAGGTCGACCTCGACATCATCATGCGGCTGCTGCGCGGCGAGACGGTCACCGAGCAGACCCGCACGCACAACCTGGTCGACGCCCGGCTGCACCTGCGGCCCTACACGCAGCCCTGCTTCGAGATCGCCGTCGCCGCCGTCGCCTCGCCCACCGGGCCGCGGATGGCCGGCCGGCACGGCATCGGGCTGCTGTCGATCGGCGCCACGCTGACCAAGGAGGGCTTCGACGCCCTCGGCCACCACTGGAACGTCGTCGAGGAGCGGGCCGCCCACCACGGGCAGACGGTTTCGCGCTCGGGGTGGCGGCTGGTGAGCCCGGTGCACGTCGCCGAGACGCGGGAGCAGGCCTACCGCGACGTCGAGTTCGGCATCGAGACCTGGTTCCGGTACTTCCAGAAGACGGCGGCCTTCCCGCAGATGGCGGTCGAGGGCGGCGACCTCAAGGAGATGATTGACTTCGTCCGCGAGTCGGGGGTGGGCGTCATTGGCACGCCGGACGACGCGCGCGAGCAGGTGCAGCGGCTGTGGGACCAGTCCGGCGGCTTCGGCTCGATGCTCTTCATGGGCCACGAGTGGGCCAACCCGCAGGCGACCAAGCGGTCGTGGGAGCTGATCGCGCAGCACGTCATGCCGCACTTCCAGGGCGGGCAGGTGTCGCACGCGCAGGCGTCGCTGAACGCCAAGGAGCACGCCATGGGCAAGCGCGAGGACTACGCCGCCGCGCAGCTGCAGGCCGTGGCCACCATGACCGAGCGCTACGAGAAGGAGAAGGCCGGCCAGAGCTGACGACGGTGGCCGCAGCGCGAGGGCCTTGGCGCAGCGGACGCGTCCGGCCACACTCCGTCGGGTGCGCCGTGGTCCCGGGCTCCTGCTGGCCGTCCTGCTGCTGACCGGCTGCGGCGGATCGGTCGTCGAGGGCACGGCGGTCCCCCGGCCGGCGACGGTGTCGCTGGCCGGGGTCGCCGGGGCGGAGGCCGTCACCGTCGACGTGGCCGCCACCGAGGACGGCCGGTCGGTCGCACTGCTCGCACCGCCCGGCGGGGACCTCGTGCTGGCCGACGTCGCCGCCGACGGCACGGCGACCGCCGTCCCGGTGCCCGGCCTCGACGCCGAGCGGCCCGGTCTCACCGTCGTCGCCGCGGCGGGCGAGGGCGTCGTGGTCGTGGGCGTCGCCGACGGGCGGCTCGCGTTCGTCGCCGCGGGCGCGCAGGGCGCCGGTTCGCCGCAGCCGGTGGGCACGGTCGGCGCCGCCGACGTCGCGGCCGTGGACGCCGTCACCGGGGCGGGCGTGCTGTACCTGGCGCTCAGCGGGGTCGGCCGGCCCGACCGGCTCCTCGCGGTCGACCCCGCGACCGGCGCCGTCCGCGGCGAGCTCGAGCTGCCCGGGGTGCCGCGCGACCTCCGCGGCACCGACGACGGCGGGGTCGTCGTCGCCGTCGACACCGGGCGGAGCGCGTCCGTCCTCACCGTGGACGCCGCCCTGGGCGTGGTCGCCGAGACGCCGCTCGGCTCGGGCGCGGCCGGCCCGCTCACCGTCGCCGACGGCGAGGTGTACGGGACCGTCGGGCGGACCGGCGAGGTCTCGATCACCCGCGGCGCCGAGGTGCTGACCACGGTGCCCGGTGACCTGCCGGCCGCGGTGGTCGTCGACCCGGCCACCGAGGTCGCCACCCTGGTGGACACCGTGGCCGACGCCGAGGTGCCTCGCGTGCTGCAGCGCACCGTCGACCTGGCCGCCGGTGAGGTCCTCTCCGAGGTCGAGCTGTGCGACAGCGGTGCCGTCGACGGTGCCGACGTCGACCGCGCGGGTCGCGTGTCGGTGGTCAGCGACTGCCGCGGCGAGCCGACCCTGTGGCGGTTGCGCTAGACCCACCCGGGGCTCGCGGCCGGCGCGTCACCTCGCCAGCGTGGCGAAGACCTCGTCGGCGATCACCTGGTGACCCGAGGGGTCCGGGTGCAGGCAGTCGGTGCCGCCGACGTAGTCCTCCGGCCCGAGCGCGCCGTACAGGTCGGTCACCTGAGCGCCGGTCTTTCCCGCAACCCCGGCGGATGACGTCGTTGAGGCCGGCCTGCACGGACAGCACGCCCGGGACGGCGCCGCCCTCCAGCACGACGTCGGCGACCGCCGGCGCGGCGGGGTTCCTGCCCAGGTCGCAGGAGCCGATCGGGTTGTAGTACGTCGTCACGACGACCTCGGTGTCGGGACCGGCGGCGACGACCAGCTTGCTGAGGATCTCCGTGAGGCGCGCTGCGACTCCGGCCAGGGCAGCGTCCACGGTGGCCTGGCACCCCGTCGGGGTGGCAGTGAGGATGCAGGCCACGGTCACGGGGGCGAAGACGTCGTTGCCGCCGATCGTCACCGTGATCACCTCGACGTCGTTCCGCGGGTTGCGATCGCCGTTGCGGTCCTTGATCAGCTTGAGCGCCGCGGGCAGCTGCTGGTCGCGCAGGGTCGACGTCGTCGCGCCACCCTTCGCCAGGTTGACGAGTTCGAAGTCCACGGGCGCGTGCGGCGTCGCCCTGTCGGCGGCCGGGTTGTACCCGGCGTCGAGCCGGGCCTCGAGCAGCTCCGGGTATCCCGTCACGTACGGCACGGCGCCGACGCCCGCGGCCACGGAGTCGCCCAGTGCCAGGTAGACCCGGAGCCCCCAACGGGTGCTCCTGCTGGGCGACCGCCGGCGTCGCCGCGAGCAGTGGCACCAGCGCCGCGACCCCGGCCAGCAGTTGCCTGCGCATGGCCTTCCCCCATCCCCCGGCCTGGGTGCACTCCAGCACCCTGCTCCGGAACCGGCCGGGGTCGAAGGTCTCAGACCGGCGGCTTCCACCCGGGGTCGCGGCCGGTGGCCCCGAGCAGGCGGTCCAGCGCCGGGGCGTCGTCGGGCACCGGGACGACCGGGCCGTAGAGGTCCGGCGGCCGGTTCTCGCCGAAGGACTCGGCGAACGCGCGGCACGCCTCGGCGGCGGCGTCGTCGACGGCGTAGGGCTGGCCGGTGGCGACGGCGAGGTCCCAGCCGTGCACCACCACCTCGTCGAGCGCGACGACGGCGGCGACGTCGGCGGGCATGTCGACGCCGCCGGCCGCGGTCATCCCCTCGTGCGCCGCCGGGTCGTCCCACGCGGCGGCCAGCTCGGCGAGCTGCGCGGGGACGTACGTCCGCCAGTCGGCGGGCAGGTGGGTGGGGTCGGTGGAGGCGGTGCCGTCGACGGGCGTCTTCTCGGCGGCCATGCGGAAGGCGTACGCGAGTCCGGCGAGGTGGCCGAGGAGGCCCGCCACGGAGGTGCCCTCGCACGGCGTCGGCGCGGTCAACTGGTCATCGCGGATGCCGGCCACGACGCGCGCCACCTCGGCGGTCGCCGGACCAAGGTCGGTCGTCTGCATGTCGGGTTGACCGTCCCGCACGGCAGGACTCATCGGCGCCGGCGACGCGGTAGGAATGCACCCGTGACTGGGGGACGGGGGCACGGCTCCGCCCTCGTCCTCCCCAGCGCTGGGCCCGACCCGGTCCCGCTGGCCACCGCGCTGGCCGCCGTCCTGGGGTACGCGCGGGGCCGCCGCCCGCTGTTCTTCCGCTCGCCCAGCCACCCGCAGGGCCGGTGGGTGCAGGTGCTCGCCTACGCGTTCGACCGCTTCGACGGCCAGCCGCCGGAGACCGCCGACCGGCCCACCGACCGCGACGTGCTGGTCGCCGAGGGGCTGCACGGGCGGCTCGACCCGGCCGGGTGGCGGCAGGTGCGGACCACGCTGGACGAGGTCTGGCCGACGCTCCGCGGGATGGTGGACCGCGCCGCCGGGCGTGCGTTCTGGGAGCTGCCCGCCGACGAGTTCTCCGTGCTCGCCGAGCCGGGGACGGTCGGCGCGGCACTGCGGGACGTCGCCGGGCGGCACGTGCGCGCGGCGCTGCACCACCGCCACCCGGCACTGGTGCCGCTGCTGGACGGCGTCACGCGGCGGCAGCTGTACGGGCACGTGGCCGAGGGCGACAGCGGACCCGAGGCCGTGGTGCACCGGGAGCTCGTGGCGAACGCGGCCGCGTTCACCGCGCTGGAGACGGCGACGGCGACGCTGCTCGGCCGGCCGCTGACCCGGCTGCGGCTGCACGACGTCCTGCTGTGGCTGGCCGGGTCGCTGCGGATGACCCACGCGGTCGCGGTCGGGCGGGCGCTGGCCGCCGACTCGGAGCAGGGCCTGGAGGCGCTGCTGCCGGCGTGACCCTGACCTGGTCGGTTGTTGATCATCGCCTGAGTGCACGGGACACGCGCGGACACGCCGGCACGAGCGGCACGCATCCGATGAGCGACTCGGCCGGCCACCGTTCGGGTGGCTCGTCCACAGGGATGCCCGGATGACGGCCCCGTCCTGGTTATCGTCCCAGCCGTGCGTGATCACCGCGGGGGGATGCGACTGACGGCAGCGGCCGTCGCACTAGGGACGGCGCTGTTGACCGGGTGCGGCTCCTCGGACCCGGCACCCAGCGAGACGCTCCCGTCGGCCACCTCTGCGGCGCCCACCACCGAGGCGCTGCCCGCGGTCGGCCCGGCCGACTTCCCGGTGCCGCCAGAGGCCCGCACCCAGGACGCCGCCGGCGCCGAGGCCTTCCTCCGCTACTGGATCGACCTCCTCAACCGACAGCAGGCCATCCCCGCCGGCCAGCCGCTGCGCGACCTGGGGCCGGAGTGTCAGGAGTGCCTGCGCATCGCGAAGAACTTCGACGACGCGGCAGCCGCCGGCAACAGGTACATGGGCGGTGAGGTGTCCCTCAACGACGTCCCACCACCGGTCCTCGACGGGGACACCGCCGAGTTCAGCTTCAGCGCACGGCGGGAACCCGTGTCCTTGGTCGACAGCAGCGGCACAGTCATCGAGGCAAGAAATGAGGCTGCTCCGAGGCTCTTCTCAGGACTCGGCCTCACGTGGTCGACCTCAACGCAGTCGTGGCTCGTCTACGGCTTCCAGCTCGGATGAGGCGGATCGTTCGTGGATTCCTAACCCTTGCGCTCCTCAGTGCACTGGTCATCACAACGGAGGAGCTCGCCCGGGCATGCACCTTCCTTGACTGCGGAGGCACGGACGTCAACGAGGGCGGGGTCGACGTCGAGTACTCCAGCGGGGCGGTCGGCCAGGTCGTCGGGGCGAGCGCCACGGAGATCGTCGACTACGTCTGGCGTCTGCGGCCACCGTGCGTCGTCGCGGAGGACGGCGGTGACCTGTGTACGCCCTTCGACTTCCAGGACTGCCCGTCAGAGCCCGGTCAGGTGGTCCGCTTCCTGACCGTCCAGCAGCGGCCGGTCGTGCGCCCGGACGGCACCGCGGTCGTGCCTGTGCCTCCGGGTGCACTGCCCGGCGAGCTGATCGGCCTCTGGGCCGACGTCCGCACGGCGTGCATCAACATCACCGCGCTGAACCCGCCACCCTCGCCGGAGGAGGTGTTCACCTACTTCCAGCGGCTCCCGCTGCCGCAGCTCAGCACGCAGCACGCGCCGCCGGGCAGCGGGCTGTCCGGGCTGCCGGTCGTCTTCTGGACCGACTCCCCCGCCACGCAGACGTTCACCGTCGACATCCGCGGCTTCTCCGTCGTGATCGTCGCCCGCGCCGAGCAGTACACCTGGCGGACCGGCGACCCCGCAGCGCCGACCCTCACCAGCACCGAGCCCGGCGGCGCCTACCCCGACCACGCCGCCGAGCACCTGTACCGGTCCGGCACCTACACGGCCGGCCTCACCGTCACGTGGGGCGCGACCTTCACCGTCGACGGCAGCGCGCCGGCCGACGTCCCCGGGACCACGACCACCGAGGGTCCGCCCGTCACGTTCGACGTCGTCGAGGCCACCGCGGTCCTCACCGACCCCTACGACTGAGGGCACACCGCTTGCAGGTTGCTAGCATTCTGCGACATGCGGACCCTGTATCTGCGCAACGTCCCGGACGACGTGGTGGAACGCCTCGAGCGCATGGCCGACCGCGAGGCGATGTCAGTGGCCGCCCTCGCTGTCCGCGAGCTGACTGCGGTCTCGCGACGGGCCGACAACCCGGCTCTGCTCGGAGCTCTTCCCGACCTCGGCATCCCGCCCCAGGACGTCGTCGAGGCGCTGGACGCGGACCGCACCGGACGGTGATCGTTGCTGACGCGTCAGCGGTCGTGGCAGCGCTCCTGAACGCAGGACCCGCACGCGCACTGTTGAGCGAGGAACAGGTCCATGTCCCGCACCTCGTCGACGCGGAGGCGGCCGGCGCACTGCGCCGTCTGGTCGCCGCAGACAGCATGACCGCCGACCAGGGGTGGGCTGCGCTCGACACCTGGCGTCGGCTCGGCGTCACCCGCCAGCCCATGAACGGCCTGCTCGACCGCGTCTGGCAGCTGCGGGAGAACGTGACCACGTATGACGCCACGTACGTCGCGCTGGCCGAGGCGCTGGACTGTGCCGTCGTCACCGCGGACGGGCGGCTGGGTCGGGCACCGGGTATCCGGTGCCCGGTGACGGTCGTTCCCCGCTGAGGAGCAGGCCGGCCCTCCCGCCGGAGTCGGACGGGAGACGCTCCGGGAGGAAATGATGACCGACGACCCGTACCGACTGTCCCGCTTCGTCGACGCCCACGCCGGCACCTACCCGCAGGCGCTCGCCGAGCTGCGCGCCGGGCGCAAGACGAGCCACTGGATGTGGTTCGTCTTCCCGCAGGTGGCCGGGCTCGGCCGCAGCCCGACGGCGCAGCACTACGCGATCAACGGGCTCGACGAGGCCCGCGCCTACCTCGCCCACCCGGTCCTCGGCCCACGTCTCGTCGAGGCCGCACAGGCCCTCACCGCGCTCGACCAGGACGACCCCGTGGCGGTGTTCGGCCCCGTCGACGCGGTGAAGCTGCGCTCGTCCATGACGCTGTTCGCGCGCGCCGACCCGTCGCAGCCGGTCTTCCGCGCCGTCCTCGAGCAGTACTTCGGCGGGCAGGAGGACGACGCGACGACGTCCCGGATGTAGTGGTCGGCACGCTCGTGCTCTGCACACAGGTGTAGGCAGAGCACGAGCGTCTCCAGGACGACTCAGCCGGCCGGTCCCCGCCCACTCCGCCGCGTGAGGACGCGAGTCACAGCACTCCACCCGGCGCGCCAGCCCGCCGTCGGCGAGGCTTGATCACGTGAGCGACGACAGCGGATCCGGATACGTCACCGGCGGCCAGGAGTACAGCCGCGACACCAACTACATCTCCGACCGGATCACCGCCGACGGCTCGGGACCGTGGCCGGTCGAGCCCGGGCGCTACCGGCTGGTCATCGCCCGCGCCTGTCCGTGGGCGAACCGGGCGGCGATCGTGCGGCGCCTGCTCGGCCTGGAGCCGGTGATCTCGATGGGCATCTGCGGGCCCACGCACGACGAGCGCAGCTGGACCTTCGACCTCGACCCCGGCGGCCGCGACCCGGTGCTCGGCTACGAGCGGCTGCAGGAGGCCTTCTTCGCCCGCGACCCGGAGTACCCGCGCGGCATCACGGTGCCGGCGATGGTCGACGTCCCGACGAAGGCCGTCGTCACCAACGACTTCCTGCAGATGACGCTGGACTTCTCCACGCAGTGGACCGCCCACCACCGCGACGGCGCACCCGACCTCTACCCCGAGCACCTGCGGGACGAGATGGACGAGGTCATGCAGCGGGTCTACACCGAGGTCAACAACGGCGTGTACCGGTGCGGGTTCGCCGGTTCACAGCGGGCCTACGACCAGGCCTACGAGCGGCTCTGGACGGCGCTGGACTGGCTCGAGGAGCGGCTGGCGACCCGGCGGTACCTCATGGGCGACACGATCACCGAGGCCGACGTCCGGCTGTTCACCACGCTGGCCCGCTTCGACGCCGTCTACCACGGCCACTTCAAGTGCAACCGGCAGAAGCTGTCCGAGATGCCGGCGCTGTGGGCCTACGCGCGGGACCTGTTCCAGACGCCGGGGTTCGGCGACACCATCGACTTCCCGCAGATCAAGGAGCACTACTACGTCGTCCACGCCGACATCAACCCGACGCAGGTCATCCCGATGGGCCCGGACACGAGCACCTGGCTGACCCCGCACGGCCGCGAGGAGCTCGGCGGGTCACCCTTCGGCGACGGCACCCCGCCGGGCCCGGTCGCGCCCGGCGAGGAGGTGCCGGCCGACCGGGGTCCCGGCGGCATCGGCCACCGCCCCGACGAGGAGCGGCAGCACTGAGCCCGGGCGGAGGCGGGGTCAGCCGTCCCCGCCTCCGCCACTGTCGCCGCCGCCCCCACCGCCTCCGTCGGAGCCGCCGCCCCCGTCACCGCTGGTGGCGAGGAAGCCGCCGGCCGACCGGGGTCCCGGGGCCGTGCGCACGGCGGAGCGAGGACCGGCTCACGTTGTACCCGCCGCCCGCGTCGAAGCCGCGGCGCCGCTCCGAGCACCACGACTGCCGTCGTGCGAGAACGGTCCCCCTGCCGCCGATCGCGTGGAAGTGCCCCCTGCGCGCCGCCGGACGGGTCAGTCCCCGCCGCCTCCCCCGCCGCCGTCACCGCCGCCACCGCCGCCCCACCCGCCGGAGTCGGAGTGGCTGCCGTGGTGACCGTCGGACCAGGAGCCGTCGCCGTACGAGCCGCCGTCGCCCCCGCTGTGACGCGCGTGGCGGCCGGGCGGACGGGACCGGCTCAGGCGTGAGCTGAGCATCATCAGGAAGACCGCCACCAGAACGGTCACGATCACGAAGGCCGTCATGGGCGGGACTGTGCCCGACGCCGGCGCCGAGCGGGAGGGATCACTCCGCGGCACTCCTCGCCCGCAGGTGCCGCGACCTGCGCCGTCACCGGGTCGGCACAGCGCCGCGGCGCCGGCCAGGGTCTCCCGCTCGAGCCACTCCAGCAGGAACCGCGGGCCGTCCACCCGACGACCGTGACGCCTCCGGGCGTCGGGAGGCACCCGGGGGTCGTCGTGACAGACGACGACACACCCGGGTGTCCGCGCGACCCGGTGACGGCGAGGTGCCCGGTCGACGGGGGCGGGGCGGCGGTGCGCCACCGCCCCCGTCGTCCTGGGATGTCGGGCGGGGAGATCAGGGGTGCCGAGCCGGCGGGACGCCCGCCGCGCGGAACCCCCAGCCCCGATACCTCCCCGCCCGGTGGCCCGGACCCAGCGAGTGCCAGGTCAGGGTCACGCCCGGGAGGGCGTCGCACTGCCGACGGTGCGGTGCGGGGAGGACCCGACCTCGGCCGGCGGCTGGTGCACGCCCGGCAGGGAGGTCAGTCGGGAGAGAAGGACGGGTCGCGCAGGGCGGCGGACACGACGGCGGCGGGCGACGTCGGTGCCCAGACGAAGGAGTAGGCGGCGGGCGGCACCGCGCAGGGGCACACCGCCGCCACGGCGGCGACCGAGGTCGACGACGACAACGTCGGCGCCGCGGGCGCGGGCGGCCTGGGGTCGGGCGTCGGGGACACGGGCTCGGCCGGCAGGTCGGGAGCGGCCGGCGGGTCGCCGCGCGCGGGGGCGGACCGCGAGCCGGTCCGGGTGTCCGCGCGCTTCGTGTCCGCAGCCGAGCCGGCCGGGGACGGGTCGGTGCCCACGAGCGGCGCGGTCGCCGACTCGAACTCGGGCAGGTCCGCGGCGGTGGGGCTGCCGACGATCGTGGCGACGGCGGACACCGCCACCTCGACGACGACGTCGACGGCTGCGATGGCGACGGCGACGGGCGCCTGCGCGGCCGGTTCGCCGACCTCTCCGGCGGGGGCGGCCTCTGCCTCGACGGCCGGCTCGGCCGGTTCCTCGGCCGCTGCGACGGGCTCGGGGACCAGGTCGGTCGCGGGCTCGGTCACGGGCTCGGTCACGGGCTCCGCCGTGGGGACGACGACCTCGGGAACGACGACCTCGGGAACGACGACCTCGGGAACGACGACTTCCGGTGCAGGCGCCACCGGCAGGACCACCGGTGCGACGACCGGCTCGAAGACCGGGGGCACGAGGTCGACGACCGGCGCCGGCAACGAAGGCACGATGTCCGGCGCCGGGGCCACCACCGGTTCGAGGACCGGAGGCACGACCTCGCCCACCGGCCCGAGCACCGGAGGCAGCACCTCGCCCACCGGCGCGACGACGGGGGGCACGACGTCCGGCAGCGGCGACACCACCGGCGGAACGACGACGTCCACCACCGGGATGACCGGCGGCGGCACCGCTCCGCCTCCGCTGCCGGGCCGCTCGACGATCGGGGGGACGACCGGTTCGACGACGGGTCCGACCACGGGCGGCACGACGACGTCGACCACCGGATCGACGACCTCGACGACCGGTTTCAGCACCGGTCCCGCAACCGGCGGGACCACGACGTCCACGACCGGGGTCGGGGGCGTGGGCCGCACCGGCCCACCTCCGTGGCCGGGCACGTCGGGGACCGGCGGGACGGTCACCGGCGGGACGGTCACCGGCGGGAGGACCTCGACCACCGGCTCGACGACCGGCTCGACGACCGGTCCCGCAACCGGCGGGACCACGACGTCCACGACCGGGGTCGGGGGCGTGGGCCGCACCGGCCCACCTCCGTGGCCGGGCACGTCGGGGACCGGCGGGACGGTCACCGGCGGGACGGTCACCGGCGGGAGGACCTCGACCACCGGCTCCACGACCGGCTCGACGACCGGAGCGGTAACCGGCGGGACCACGGCCTCCGCGACCGGAGCCGCCTGCGGCGGCAGCACCGGGCCGCTTCCCCGGCCGGGGTTGTCGGGGACCGGCGGGACGGTGACCGGCGGGAGGACCTCGACCGCCGGCTGCACGACCGGCTCGACGACCTCGGCCACCGGCTCCTCCACCGGAGCCGCGGCGGGCGGGACGACAGGCTCGAGGACCGGCTCGACGACCGGCTCGACGCCCTCGGTGACCGGCTCCGGCGTTCCCGCGGGAACGTCCGGCTCCACGACCGATGCCACCGGCTCGGTCACGGCCTCGGCCACCGGAGCGACGTCCTCGACCACCGGCAGCGGCGTCTCCACGGGAACGTCGGCGGGCGGATCCACCGCCGGGACGGGCAGCTCGGCAGGCGCCTCGGCGACGTCCTCCACCACCGACAGCGGCGTCTCCACGGGAACGTCGGCCGGCGGCTCCACTGCCGGGACGGGCAGCTCGGCAGGCGCCTCGGCGACCGGCTCGGTCGCCGGTTCCGGCGCTTCCGCGGGAACGTCCGGCTCCACCGCCGGGACGGGCACCTCGGCAGGCGCCCCGGCGACCGGCTCGACGACCTCCTCGACCACCGGCACCGGCGTTCCCGCGGGAACGCCGACCGCCTCGACAGCACCGCCGAGCGCGGTGCCCGCGGGGTCGAGGGGATCCTCGGCGCGCGCCGGGGAGGACGCCAGGAGCAGCACGGCGTGGATGCCCGCCACCAGGCAGGCCAGCAGGAGGAGCCTCCGCAACCCGGGCACGGCGACTGCGGACCTCACAGCCACCGGTGCCGAGTCTGCTCCCCGCACACGAGCAGACTAAGCCGGATCGGATCCGTCCGCTCGTGGATCACGGTTTCCCGGAGCCAGGCGTGCGGGCGCTCAGACGACGCGGATCCGGAGCCGGCGGAACCCGCGGCCCTTGCTCTCCAGCTTCACCACCTCGACCCGACCGACCATCGCCGTGGACGCCACGTGCGTGCCGCCGTCGGCCTGCAGGTCCAGGCCCACGATGTCGACGATGCGCACCTGCTCGATGTCGGGCGGCAGCAGGTCGGTCGCGGTCCGGATGAGGTCGGGGATCGCGTAGGCCTCCTCGCGGGGCAGCGTGCGCACCTCGATCGGCCGGTCGGCGGCGATCTCGGCGTTCACCGCCTCCGCCACCCGGTCGCGGAAGTCGGCCGGCACCTCGGGGAGGTCGAAGTCCATCCGCGCGGTCAGCGGCTCCATGTTGCCGCCGGTGACCTTCGCGCCGAAGTCGCGCAGCACGACCCCGGTGAGCACGTGCAGCCCCGAGTGGGTGCGCATCAGCGCGGTGCGCCGCTCGTTGTCGAGCGCGCCGCGCACCGCCGTCCCGGGCGGCGGCAACGGGTCGCCCTCCACAGGGACCAGGTAGAGGTCGTCGCCCTTCACCGTCCCGGCGATCCGCGTGCGCACCCCGCCCCACAGCAGCACGCCCTCGTCCGGCGGCTGCCCGCCGCCGCCCGGGTAGAAGGCGGAGCGGTCGAGGACGACGCCCCGCTCGGGGTCGACGGCGACGACGGTCGCGTCCCACTCGCGGACGGTGGCGTCGGCGAGGTCGAGCCGGTGGGTGTGGCCGTGCCGGTCAGCGCTCACGGGTCCATGCTGCCCGGTCAGGCGGCCACCTCGGTGAGCGCGTCGGCCCGGGCGAGGAAGGCCGCCACCAGCCGGGCGCAGGCCGCGGCCGCCGCGGGCGCCCGCTCGGCGACCTCCCGCCGCAGCGTCGGCACCAGCGCGGCGGCCTCCGGCGGGGGCGGGCCGGTGAGCGCCCAGGTCTCCTCCCACGCCGCGAAGGCGGCCGGGTCGATCTCCGGGTGGAACTGCACGCCCAGGTGCGGGCCGGCCGCGAACGCCTGCACCGCGCGCCCGGTCCGGGCCACCTCGACCGCCCCGGGCGGCACGGTGAACCGGTCGCCGTGGAACTCGAACCACGGCCCGGAGGGCACCAGCGCGGGGTCGGCGGTCGCGACGTCGAGGAAGCCGTGCTCGCCCTCGGGCGCCGGCGCCACGACCCCGCCGAGCACCCGCGCCAGCGCCTGGCCGCCGAAGCAGACGCCGAGCACCGGCGTCCCCGCGTCGACCGCCCGGCGCAGGTAGGCCAGCTCCGTGCCCAGCCACGGCACCGCGTCGTCGTAGGCGGCCGCACCCGAGCCCATCACGACGAGCGTGCGCAGGCCCGCCGGGTCGGGCAGGTCGGTGACCAGCGCCGACGGCCCGACGGTCGTGCCGACGACGACGGTCAGCCCCTGCGCCCCCAGCGCCGGCCGCAGCGTGCCGAGCAGCCGGGTGCCGCGGGAGGGATCGGCGTCGTGGACGAGGACGAGGGCGGTCTCCACGGGTGCAGTATCGGCGGGTGCCCGAGGGACCCCGACCGTCCGCGCCCGACGCCGTCCGCACGGTCCCGACCGGCGACGTCGACCTCGCCGCGACGCTCGGCTCGGTCCTCTGGCTGCCCCGCGACCCGACGGCGCGGCTCACACCCGGCCGGTTCGAGCGGGCCACCTGTACGCCGGAGGGCAGCGGCACCGTCGTCGTCACGTGGACGCCGGGCGCCGGCACCGCGCGGGTGGAGGCGTTCGGGGACGGCGCCGGCTGGCTGCTCGAGCGCGCTCCCCGGCTGCTCGGCTGCGAGGACGACGTCACCGGCTTCGACCCCGCCGGCCCGCCGCTGCGCGACCTGTGGCGGCGCCACGGCCGGCGCCGGATCGCCCGCACCGGCACGCTCTGGCACGACCTGGCCTGCCTGGTCGTGCAGCAGCGGATCAGCCGGCTCGACGCCGCCGACCACTGGCGCCGCCTGGTGACCACCCACGGCTCCCCCGCGCACGGCGTCCCCGACCTGTGGGCACCGCCGCCTCCGGCCGCCCTCGCCCGGCTGTCCTACGCCGGTCTCCACCGCCTCGGTCTCGAACGCAGGCGGGCGCAGACCCTGGTCGCGGCCGGCGCCGCGCTGGCCGGGCACCAGGACCTCGCCGACGGCGACGCGGCCGCCGGCACCGCGGCGCTGCGCTCGGTCCCGGGCGTCGGCCCGTGGACCACCGGCTGCCTGGCCGCGCTCACCTGGGGCGACCGGGACGCCGTCATCACCGGCGACAGCGGCATCCCGTCGCTGGTGGCGTGGGTGCTCGCCGGCCGGGCCCGGGCCGACGACGCCGCCATCCTCGACCTGCTCGAGCCCCACCGGCCGCACCGCTACCGCGTGCTCGGCCTGGTCATGGCCAGCAGGCGGCGGCCTCCGCGGACCTCACCGCGCGGCCGCCGGGAGGACATCACCCGCCGCTGACCGGCCGGTTCGGCCGGGGTCTTCCGCTGGCGCGTCCGGTCCAGCAGGCTGTGCGACGCGGCGGTGCCGCGCGGGCGCCGCCGTCCCGACAGGAGGACGGCATGTACGCACGCTCGACCACGCTCACCGGGACACCCATGACCGTCGACGACGGCATCTCGTACGTCGTCGACGAGGTGATGCCCGCGGTCACGAGCATGCCGGGCAACGTCGGCCTGTCGATGCTGGCCGACCGGGAGACCGGGCGCTGCATCGTCACCTCGTCCTGGCACGACCGCGAGGCGATGGCGGCGAGCGAGGACGGGGTGAAGGGGCTGCGCGAGCGGGCCGGCGGCATCTTCGGCGGCCCGCCGGAGGTGCACGAGTGGGAGGTCGCGGTCATGCACCGCCGCTCGGAGGCGCCGTCGGGCGCGGCCACCCGGGTGACGTGGAGCCGGGCCGACCCCGCCGACGTCGACCGCATCCTCGACGCCTACCGGACGATCATGGTGCCGCGGATGGAGGGCTACGCCGGCTTCTGCAGCGTGAGCCTGTTCCTCGACCGGGAGGAGGGACTGGCCTCCTCCGCCGTCACCTTCGAGGACCGCGAGTGCATGGCCGCCAGCCGCACCCACGCCCGCGCCAGCCGGGACGACTTCGCCCGCCTCATGCGGATGGAGATCACCGACCACGACGAGTTCGACCTCATCCTCGCCCACCTCCGCATCCCCGAGACCGTGTAGCGCCGGCCGGGCCGGCGGTCACACCACCCGGGTGAAGGCCGGCCAGACGTCGTCGGGGGCGGCGGCGACCAGGCCCGCGCCGAGCGCGCGCGACCAGGCCAGCTCCGTGCCGGCCTCGTCGCGCCACGACCAGCAGCGCCGGGTGAGGTGGTGCAGCCGGTGCTCCTGGGTGAAGCCGATCGCGCCGTGCACCTGGTGGGCCAGCTTCGCGACGGTCCCGACCGCCTCCCCCGCGCGCACCTTCGCCGCGGCCGCGGCGAGCACCACGGTGTCCGCGTCGCGGTCGAGCGCCTGGACGGCGGCGTCGACGAGCGCGGCGGTGGCGGTGACCTCGCCGGCCATCTGCGCGAGCTCCACCTGGATCGCCTGGAACTTCCCCAGCGGCCGGCCGAACTGCACCCGCTCGCCCGCGTACTGCACCGTCCACGCCAGCACCTGCTCGAGCGCCGCGGCGACCTGCACCGCCCGGGCCAGCGCGTAGCGGGCCCGCACGAGATCCGCCTGCGCCGGCGAGAGCAGCGCCCCGGGCACGCCGACGCCGTCGAGCACCAGCGACCCGCGCGGCTCCCCGGCCAGGTTGACCGCCCGGGACGCGTCGAGCCCCGCGGCGTCGACCACGGCCAGCACCGCCCCCTCGATGCCGGCCGGCGGGCCGGCGAGCACCGCGACGTGCCGCGCGACGCCGGCCCACGGGACGTCGGTGGCGGTGCCGGTGAGCACGAACCGCCCCGGCCCGTCGCCGTCGTCGGACGGCTCGGCGGTGACCGCACCGTCCACCGCCACGGTCAGCGGCTCCTCCGGCGAGGGCAGGGCCAGCCCGGCGGCCAGCACCGCCGGCCCGGCGACGAGCAGCTGCTCGGCCACCGGCACCGCGCCGGCGCCCGCGGCCAGGGTGCGCACCACCGCGACGGCGTCGGCGAGCTCACCGCCGGACCCGCCGGCCTCCTCGGGCAGCCCGACGCCGGTCAGCCCGGCCTCCGCGAGGTCGGTCCACAGGCCCTCGTCCCACGGCCGCTCGGCGGTGAGCACGAACGGCTCGTGGCCGGCGAGGATCTCCCGGACGGTCGCGACCACCAGGTCCTGGTCGCTCATCGCAGCCCCAGCCCGCGCGCCACGATCCCCTTGAGGATCTCGTTGGTCCCGCCGCGCAGCGTGTAGCCGGGGGCGTGCAGCTGCGCCTCGGCCAGCGCCCGCCCGAGCGGGTCGGGGCTGTCCAGCGACGCCGGGACGTCGACCACCCGGCGCACCTCGTCGACGACGTCCTGCTCGAACGTCGTCCCCGCGTCCTTGACCAGCGCGGCCGGGATGTCGGGCAGCTCCCCGCGGTCGAGCGCGGCAGCGATCCGCAGCGACAGCTGCCGCAGCGCCAGCGCCCGCGCGGACAGCCGGCCGAGCACCGCGAGCTGCGCGGGGTCGCCGGAGGCGGCGGCGCGGCGGCCGAACTCGGCCAGCAGCGGCCAGGTGGACAGGAACCGCTCGGGCCCGGAGCGCTCGAAGGCCAGCTCCGCGGTCACCTGGTGCCAGCCGGCGCCCTCGGTGCCCAGGAGCATCTCGCCGGGGACGACGACGTCGTCGAACACGACCTCGTTGAAGTGGTGGCCGCCGTCGAGGATGCGGATGGGGTTGACCGTGATGCCGGGCAGCGACAGGTCGACCAGCAGCTGGGTCAGCCCCTGGTGCTTGCCGCGCGGGCCCTCGCCGGGCGGGCCCGAACGCACGAGCACGATCCCGTAGTGCGAGTGGTGGGCGTTGCTGGTCCACACCTTCGCCCCGTTGACCACCCAGTCGCCGTCGGCGGTGCGGGTGGCGCGGGTGCGGATGGAGGCGAGGTCGGAGCCGCTGTCGGGCTCGCTCATCCCGATGACGAAGTAGCACTCCCCCGCGGCGATGCGCGGCAGGATCTCCTTGCGCTGCGCCTCGGTGCCGTAGCGCAGCAGGTTGGGCCCGGACTGCCGGTCGGCGATCCAGTGCGCGGCCACCGGCGCCCCGGCGGCGAGCAGCTCCTCGGTGACGGCGTAGCGCTCCATCGCCGTCCGCTCGTGGCCGCCGTACTCCCTCGGCCAGGTCATGCCCAGCCAGCCGCGGGCGCCGAGCTTGCGGGAGAAGCCGGGGTCCACGCCGGAGAGCCAGGTGTCGACGTGGGTGGTGAACGTGCCGGCGGCGAGCTCCTCGGCGAGGAACTGCCGCACCTCGAGGCGGACCTGCTCGGCGGCCTCCGACCGCGGCGCGGGCGCCAGGGTCAACTGGTCGGTGCTCATGCGGACTCCGGTTCCCCACGTCGTCGTGGCAGTTGTCTGCCCACGGTTGTACAGCGCACCGGCCGGGGCCCGCCCGGGAGGGTCAGCGCCGGTCGTCGCCGGGGAACGCGTCGGCGGCGAGCTGGCGCAGTTCCGCGACGGCGTCCCCGGCCACCGTGGCCAGCCGGGTGGCCGCGCCCGACACCAGGCGACGGACGGCGGCGGGGTCCAGGCCGAGGAACTCGCCGATCCCCGCGGCGGCGTCCAGGCCCGGGAACGCACGCGCCGGTTCCGGCGCCGCCGCCTGCTCGGGCGACCAGCGCATCGCGTCGGCGGAGACGGTGAGGTCGCCACCGGCGCCGTCGAGGGCGTCGCAGAGGTCGTCGCTGGCCGCGCGCCGCGGGGCGCGCTCCTCGCCGGCAGGTCCCACGGCCGCCTCCTCGGGGTGCGCGCCGACGTGCTGGGGGGATACCGCGATGGTCCGCCCGGGGCGGGCCGGCCGCCAGGGGTCGGCGTGGACGCAGGTCAGGGCAGCCGGGTCAGCGCCAGCAGCGCGACGTCGTCGGCCCGGCGGGGCCCGGTCAGCGCCGCCAGCAGCCGGTCGCAGAGCTCGTCGGGGTCGGCGACCTCTCCCTCCTCGCCGGCGGCCACGGCCCGCAGCCGGGCCAGGCCGGTGTCGATGTCGGCGGTGCGGCTCTCCACCAGCCCGTCGGTGTAGAGCACCAGCGTGGCACCCGCCGGCAGGAGGCCCGACCACTCCGGCGCCGGGCCCGGCGGCGCGCCCAGCAGCCGGCCGGCGGGGACGTCGAGCAGCTCGGCCCGCCCGCCCGAGACCAGCAGCGGCGGCGGGTGCCCGGCCGAGGCGATCCGCAGCGCGCCGGTGGCCGGGTCGAGCCGCGCGAACAGCGCCGTGGCCATGCGGGGCAGCCCGAGCAGCGGCCAGCTGCCGTGCAGCCGGTCGACCAGCTCGGTCGGACCCGGCCGCTCGGCCAGCAGCGCCCGGTGCACGCTGCGCAGCTGCCCCATGGTCGCCGCGGCGGTCACGTCGTGGCCGACGACGTCCCCGACGGCCAGCGCGACGTCGCCCTCCGGCAGCGGGACGACGTCGTGGAAGTCGCCGCCCACGTCGGCGCCGCGGCTGCCGGGGAGGTAGCGCACCGCCAGCGCCAGCCCGGGCACCGACGGGGGCACCGGCGGCAGCAGGCTCGCCTGCAGCGCGTGCGAGGTCCGCGACTCGAGCTCGATGCGGGCGGCGACCTCCAGGCCCTGCGACATCTGCAGCGCCAGCTGCTCGGCGGTCTCGACGTCGGCCTCGGTGAACGGCCCCCGCCGGGCGTCGTTGCCGAGCGTGATCACCCCGAGGGACCGGTTGTCGGCGACCAGCGGCACGCAGACCAGGTCGGTCAGCTCGAGCGCGGAGGAGACCGCCAGGTGCCCCGGGCCGGTGACCATGCGCACCAGCCGGCCCTGGTCGACGCCCCGCAGCCACACCGTCCGCCGCCCGGCCATCGCCTGCACGCTCGGGTGGTTGCCGTCCCGGCGCGGCAGGTGCAGGTCGCGCAGCTCCTCGACCAGGTGCCGGCGGGCGGGGTCGGCGTGCGCCACGACCGGCTCGACCAGGCCCCGCTCGGTGAGCACGTCGATGACGCAGACCGCGGCCAGCCGGGTCACCGCCAGCCTCGCCAGGCCCTCGACGGTCTCGGTCATCCCGTGCCCGGCGGCCATCAGCCGCGCCGCCTCGAGGAGGAACGCCGACCGGTCGGCCTGCCGCACGGTCTCCTCGTGCAGCCGGACCCGCTCCAGCGCCTGGCCCGCCTGCCGGCCCAGCGTGGCCAGCAGCTCGGCGTCGGCGGGGGTCAGCGCGCCGCGCGTGCCCGGCTCGCTCAGGCTGATGAGCTCGCTGTCGTCGGTGACGCCGAGGACGAGGACCAGCGCCCCCAGGTGCCGGTCGTCGGCGGCCGACACCGGGACGACGACGATCGACTCCTGCCCGGCCTCGGCCATCGCCGCCGCCAGCTCGGGCCACCGCTCGCGCAGCCCCGGGCCCAGCGGCACCGCCCGCACCCCGCCGGCTCGCACGAGCTCCACACCGTCCTCGGCCGCCGAGACCAGCGCGTCGCGCAGCTCGGGCGTCAGGCCCTCGGCGGCGGCGAGGGCGACCGGCACCGGCCGCCCGGGCACCGCGCGTCCGGGGCGGTGCCGGGCCAGCCACAGGCCGGCGCCGCCCGCCTGCACGGCGCCGCGGGCCCGGCGGACGACGACGTCGGCGACCCGCTCGGGCGAGGCCGCGGCGGCGAGCTCGGAGACGACCTGCTGCAGCGTCCGCGCCCGCGCCTCGGAGTCGGCGGCGGCCCGCTGCGCGGCCAGCAGCGCCCGCTCGTAGCGCCGCCGGGAGGTGGCCTCGAAGACCGTGGCCCGCACCAGCAGCGGCCGCCCGTCGTCGTCGCGCACCTCGACGGCGTTGACCAGGCAGGGCAGCACCGAGCCGTCGGCCCGGACGACGTCGAGCGCGACCTCCCGCACCGCCCCCTGCAGCCGCAGCAGCGGCGCGAGGTGGGTCTCGAAGTAGACCCGCCCGCCGGCGCTGAGCAGGTCGGGCAGCCGGCGGCCGAGGACCTCGTCGGGCAGGCGCCCGGTCCACGTGCAGAACGTGCCGTTGACCTTGACCACCCGCCCGTCGGGGACCATCGACAGGTAGCCGCACGGGGCGTTCTCGTAGAGGTCGGCGGGGTCCTCCTCCAGCAGGCGGGCGAGACCGCCCGGACGCTCGTGCCGTTCCTCCCCCACGGTGCCGTCCGTCTCAGCGCTCGAGGAACGCCCGGATCGCCGCCACCGTCTCCTCCGGCGCCGACAGGTGGGGGCAGTGCCCGGTCGCGGCCAGCTGGGTGAAGACGCTGCCCGGCACCTGCTGGTGCACGTAGCGCCCCACCGGCTCGGGGGCGATGGAGTCGTCGGTGCACTGCAGGACCAGGGTCGGCACGCAGACGGCGGGCAGGTCGGCCCGGTTGTCGGAGAGGAAGGTGACCCGGGCGAACTGGCGGGCCACCACGGGGTCGGTGCGGCAGAAGCTCGCGGTGAGCTCGGCGGCCACCTCCGGGTTCTCCGGTCCCGCCACGACCGGCCCCAGCGCCGCCGCCCACTGCTCGGGGTTGCTGTCGAGCGAGTCCAGCAGCGCGGCGACGTCGGCCCGGCTGAACCCACCGGTGTAGCCCTCGTCGTCGACGTAGCGGGGGCTGGGCCCGACCATCACCAGCGCGCCGAACAGCTCCGGCGCCCGGAGGACGGCGAGCACGCCGATCATGGCGCTCACCGAGTGGCCGACGAACACGACGTCGGAGAGGCGCAGCGCCCGGCAGAGGTCGACGACGTCGTCGGCGTAGCCGCCCAGCGACGCGTACCGCTGCGGGTCGTAGGCGGTGAGGTCGGAGCCGCCCGAGCCGACGTGGTCGAAGGTGACCACCCGGTGGTCGACGGCGAAGTCGGGTTCGACGGCGCGCCACATCGTCTGGTCGCAGCCGAACCCGTGCGCCAGGAGCATCGGCCGGGCCGTCTCCGGTCCGCTCACGCGCACACAGTTCCGTGTGACCACGCTCACCGCCCGACCGTAACGGACGGACACGTCCCTGTCCCCGTCCCACCCCCCAGCGCGCCGGGACACGCCGCGCGCGACCCCCTGTCCCCCGGCGGTGCGGCTGCCTACCCTGCCCTCGTCCCGGGCCGCAGAGCCCCTCGCGCGCCCGGGCCCGGACCCGCACCGAGGGGTGTCATGACCGTCGCACCGGCTCCCTCCCGCCCCGCCGTCCCGGGCGGTCCCGCACTCCGCACGGGCAGCTCCCGCGCGGTCGACTCCGAGCTCGTGCTGCACCGGCTGGTGCGCCGCGAGCTGCGGGTGCTGGCCGAGCTGTCCACCTGGGCACCGGCCGACGACGCCGCCCGCGCCGCCGCGCTCACCCGCCACGCCGACCTGGTCGGCCGGGTGCTGCTGGCCCACCACGCCACCGAGCGCGAGCTGCTCTGGCCGGCGCTGCTGGCGGCCCTGCCGGCCGGCGGCGCGGACGCCGCGCGGGCGGCGCTGGCGGGCTGGACCGCCCGCTGCGCCGCCGTGGACAACGCGCTGCGCGACCTGTCGACCGCGGCCCGGCAGTGGGCGGTGGCCCGCACCGAGCGGGCGCGGGACGCCTTCGCCCTGGCGTGCCTGGACCTCGCCCGCGCCGTCGAGGAGCACACCGCCGCCGAGGAGCGCGACCTGCTGCCGCTGGTGGCCGCGCACCTGCCGCCCGCGCGGTGGACGGCGATCAGCCGCGCCGCGCGCCCGGTGCTCGGCCGCCGTGAGCGGCTGCTGGTGCTGGGACTGGCCCTCGAGGACGCCTCCCCCGCCGAGCGGGCCCGGCTGCTGTCGGGCGTGGACCGCCGGCTGCGGCTGGCCTGGCGGCTGACCGGCCGGCGGTCCCACCGCGCCGCGGTGGTCCGGCTGCGCGGGGCTCCCCCGGCCGCCTGAGGCGGGGGCTCAGTAGCGGGAGGTGCCGCAGTCGCGGCAGCGCTTCTTGGCCGTGGTGGTCTCGCCGGAACAGTTCGGGCAACTCCAGGTGACCCGGTCGCCGGTGCGCTCGGTGGTGCGGTCGGTGACGGTGGTGCTCATCGCGTCGTTCTCCCTGTCCTCCGGAGCCCCCGACGGTAGGCCGCCGGGATGACGGGGAGGTGTCGTGCGGGTTGCCGCCGGTGCCGGGCCTCCCCTGGCCGGCCGCCATCGGGCCACGCGGCACTGGCGGCCCACTGGGACGCGGGTGCAAGTGGGCCTCCCAGTCGCGCTGCAGTCCCGCGCAGGGGGTGGGCGGGAGCGTCCTCGCAGCGAGCCGGACCGCGGCTCCCCACCGAGGAGGCACTGCCATGACCCGCACCCGCCTGACCCGCACGCTGCTCCGCACCGCCGTCCCCACCGCCGCGTTCGCCGCGGTGCTCGCCACCACCGGCACCGCGTCGGCGGACTCCTACGCCTACAACGCCTACGACACCGACGGCAACGGCTACATCGACCTCTACGCCTTCGACGACAGCGGCGACGGCTGGGAGGACACCTGGGCGGTCGACTGGGACGAGAACGGCCTGACCGAGCAGGTCGCCGTCGACACCGACGGCGACGGCTGGGCCGACACGTTCGCCTTCGACAGCGACGAGGACGGCTACGTCGAGGAGGTCGGCGTCGACACGACCTACAACGGCCTGCCCGACGTCTGGGGCGCCGACACCGACTACGACGGCTACGTCGACGCGGTCGCCTACGACTACGACGACGACGGCTACGCCGACCACTCCGAGCTCGCGACCTCCGCGTCCTACGCCTACACGTCGGTGAGCTACGTGTTCGCCGAGGCCGACGGCTGGACCTACTGGGAGGTCAGCGTCGAGTACGGCTACGGCCTGGTCTCCGAGCAGACCGCGGACAGCGGCATCGACGCCAAGACCGGCGCCCTGCAGATCACCGGGAACACCGCCGACGACGACGCGGTCGACGCGGCCGCCGACGCCCTGCGGACGCTGTTCTGAGCCCGGACCGGTGAACGCCGCGGCCGGCGCCGGTCACGAGGACGGGAGGCACCCCCTTCCTCCTCGTCCCCGGCGCCGGCGGGCGCGCGACCGGCCCGACCCGGCGGCGCGAGCCGGCGACACGCGCAGGCACGTGACGCGGAGCCCGGGACGGCGGAGGATGGACGGCCGCTCTCCGTGCCGGCAGGACCCGCGCGGCAGGGCCCGGAACCCGTCCTAGCAGAGGGAAGTGCAGTGCCGGCCACCCCGTCCGACGTCGTCCCCGACCCCGAACTGGCCCGCGAGCAGGAGTACGTCACCGACCTCTACCACCGCCTGGACGCCGCCCGCGAGCTGGCCGCCCGGCGGATGCGGCAGGCGATCACCTGGCCCGCCGTCGACCCGCAGGCGCTGCAGGAGCGCGACGCCACCGTGCGCTTCCACGGCGAGCGGGTCGTCGCCCTCGACGCCGCCGAGGCGGGGTTGTGCGTCGGTCGCATCGACCGCGCCGACGACGGCGGCGCGCTCTACGTCGGCCGGATCGGCCTGCCCGCCGACGACCCGGCCGGCGACCCCGCGCTGGTCGACTGGCGCGCTCCGGCCGCGCGGCCGTTCTACGTCGCCACGCCCGCGCACCCGCTGGGCATCGTGCGCCGCCGGCACATCCGCACCCGCGGGCGCACCGTCGTCCGCCTCGACGACGAGGTGCTCACCACCGGCGTCGCCGGGTCGGGGCTGACCGGCGAGGCCGCGCTGCTCTCGGCGTTGGACGCCTCGCGGACCGGGCGCATGACCGACATCGTGCGCACCATCCAGGCCGAGCAGGACCGGGTCATCCGCAGCGACGCCGCGGGCGTGCTCGTCGTCCAGGGCGGCCCGGGCACCGGGAAGACGGCGGTCGCGCTGCACCGCGCGGCCTACCTGCTCTACACCCACCGGGAGCGGCTGGCCCGCCGTGGCCTGCTCGTCGTCGGCCCCACGCCGACCTTCCTGCGCTACATCGCCGACGTGCTGCCCGCCCTCGGCGAGACCGGCGTGCTGCTGGCCGGGCTGGGACAGCTGCGGCCGGGCCTGGACGCCCGCGGCGAGGAGCCGCCGGAGACGGCGGCGCTCAAGGGCCGGCTGGAGATGGTCGACGTGCTGCGCGCCGCGGTCGCCGACCGCCAGGTGGTGCCCGACGCGCCGCTGGAGGTCGTCGTCGACGGCTACCCGCTGCGGCTGCGGCCGATCGACGTCAGCCGGGCGCGGGCCGCGGCCCGCAAGGCCGACCCGCTGCACAACCTGGCCCGGCCGGTGTTCGTCCAGCGGGTGGTCGACACGCTGACCCGCCGCTACGTCGACCGGATCGGCGCCGGCGTGCAGGCCGGAGCCGACCTGTTCGACCGGGAGGACGTCGCCGCGCTGCGCCGGGAGGTCGCCGAGGACCCGCAGGTGCGCTCGCTGCTGGCCCGGCTGTGGCCGGTGCTCACCCCCGAGCGGCTGCTCACCGACCTCTACGCCGACCCGGCACGCATCGCCGCGGCCACGCCGGAGTGGTCCGACGCCGACCGCGCGCTGCTGCACCGCCCTTCTGGCAGCGCCTGGACGCCGGCGGACGTGCCGCTGCTGGAGGAGGCCGAGGAGCTGCTCGGCTTCGACGACAGCGTGCAGCGCGCCCGCGCCGAGCGGGACCGCCACCGCGCGCTGCGGCGGGCGCAGGAGACCCTCGACGTGCTGCACGGCTCCCGGTCGGTGGACCTGGAGGACGAGCACCTGGAGGCCGAGGTGCTCAGCGCCGGCGACCTGCTCTCGGCCGAGGACCTCGCCGACCGGCACCGGGAGCTCGACCTGCGCACCACCGCCGAGCGGGCCGCCGCCGACCGGACCTGGACCTTCGGGCACGTCGTCGTCGACGAGGCGCAGGAGCTCTCGCCGATGGCGTGGCGGCTGCTGGTGCGCCGCTGCCCGACCCGGTCGATGACCGTCGTCGGCGACGTCGCGCAGACCGGCAGCCTGGCCGGCGCCGACCGCTGGGAGGAGGTGCTCTCGCCGCACGTGGGGAGCGCCTGGCGGCTGGAGGAGCTGACGGTCAACTACCGGACGCCGGCGGAGGTCATGGCCGTGGCCGCGGAGGTGCTGGCCGCGACCGGCACCGGGCTGCGGCCGCCGCGCTCGGTGCGCACCGGCGGCACCCCGCCGGTCGCCGAGGTGACCGGGGAGTCCGGCCTCGCCGGGCGGGCGGCGGAGGTCGGCGCGCACCTCGCCGGGCTCGAGGGGACCACGGCGCTGGTCGTGCCGCCGAGCCGGCGCGACGAGGTCGTGGCCGCGCTGTCGGCGCTGCGGCCGGACGTGCAGTCCGGGCCCGACGCCGACTCCTCGCTCGGGCCGGTGGTGCTGCTGCCGGGCGAGGCGAAGGGGCTGGAGTTCGACTCGGTCGTCGTCGTGGACCCGCAGGGGGTGCTCGAGGAGGGCGTGCGCGGGCTCAACGACCTCTACGTCGCGCTCACCCGGGCCACCCAGCGGCTGACCGTGCTATCCCCCGGTCCGCTGCCGGCCGTGCTGTCCGGGCTGGGCGCCGCCGCGGCTTGACGAAGGACCGCTCCTCCCCCCACGCCTCGCGAGCTCGGCGCGGGCCCCTGAGGAGCGGCCGTTCCAGCACGTCACCACGCTCGTGCTCTGCACACACCGGTGTGCAGAGCACGACTGTTCGCGCAGGAGCACCACGGCCGCGGCCGGGTCTCCTTCCGCGCACGGTCGTGCTCTGCCCCCACCTGGGGGCAGAGCACGAGGTCCGTGCCGAGACCTCTCTGCACCACGCTCGTGCTCTGCTCCGTATCCGGGGCAGAGCACGACTGCCGCCGGGACTACCTCTGGGCGGCGGCGGGGCGGAGGACGACGCCGCTGGCCGGGCGGGCCGGGATGCGCCGCAGCGAGATCGTGAGGTCCTGGTCGGCGGGGATGTCGAGGGGCAGCCGCGCCAGGCAGGGCGCGAGCGCGGCGAGCAGCGCCACGGTGATCTGCTCACCCGGGCAGCGGTGGTTGGTGCGAGGGTCGCCGCCGCCCTGGGGCACGAGCTCGTAGGCGCCGATCTCGCGGTCGAGGAAGCGCTCGGGCCGGAAGGCGTAGGGGTCCTCCCACAGCTGCGGGTCGTGGTTCTGCCCGTAGAGGTCGAGCAGCACCATCGCGTTCCGGGGGATGGTCTGCCCGCCGAACTCCAGGCGCCGCGGCGCCCGGCCGCCGATGAACGGCGCGAACGGGTAGAAGCGCCGGACCTCGTGCGCCCACGCCTCGGCGAGTTCCGGGCCGGCGCCGGCCAACTGCTTCCGGTACTCCGGCCAGCGGGCCAGGGCGTGCCCGGAGAAGGCCATGAACCAGGCGACCGCCGTCGTCGGCCGGATGACGTTGAGCAGCTCGACGGCGGCCACCCGCGGGTCGAGCAGCCCGCCGTCGACGTCGCGGTGTGCGGCCACGACCTCGAGCACCGACCCGGGCGGCGCGTCGAGCTCCCCGCGGCGGACCCGCTCGACGATCCCGCCCAGCCACTCCTCGCGCCGGCCGCGGGCCCGCCGCGCCCGCCAGTGCCGCGGCCCGCCGGTGGCGAAGCCGTCGACCATCGCCACGAGGTCGGCGGCCAGCGCCGGCACCTCCTCGTCGGCCAGCGGGACGCCGGCCCAGCGGGTGACCGCCCCGGCGATGACCTCGGCCGACGCGTCGAAGAGCACCACCTGCGGCCGGGTCGCCCACTCCCCCGCGGCGGCGTCCCACGCGGTGGTGGCGCGCTGCACGAGGGCGTCGATCCGCTCGGGGTCCATGAGCACGGACACGAACATCGCCTTGCGGACCCGGTGTGCCGCGCCGTCGAGGGTGTGCACCGCGCCCTTGCCGAACAGCGTCCCCTGCACCGGCTCGGGGATCGCGTGCGCGCGGTGGACGTGGTCCTCGTCGTAGAGGAACCGGGCTGCCTCCGGGCCCTCGATGCCCACCGCGGACAGGCCGCCCAGCCGGGTGCCCACCGCCCGCTCCCCGTGGGCGCGGCGCAGGTCGGGCAGCCAGGCGTAGCCCTTGGCGAACAGGGCGAGGGAGTTCTCCAGGCGCATGGGCCCGGGCTTGCCCCGCGCCGGACCGGGCCAACCGCTCAGCCGGGCCGCTGGGACTGCAGCCGGTCGTCGCGCGGCTCGGTCGGGGTGTCGGCGGGCGGGTCCGCACCGGGCTCGTCACCGGGTTCGCCCTCGCGCCGCCCGGCCGAGCGGCCGTGGCCCAGCCGGCGCAGCAGCGCGGCGACCTCCCCGGCGGCCGAGGTCGTCGCCGGGCCCTCCGGCAGCCGGCCGGCCACCTCCTGCAGCGCCTCGGCCAGGCGGCGCTCGTCGGCGTCGAGCATGCCGCGGTAGGCGGGGTCGAGCAGGTAGCCCGTCGGCGGGGCGGACAGGCAGCCGAGCAGGTCCAGCAGCACCTCCAGGCGCCGCGCCGCCTCCGCCGGCGCGGTGTCGCCCCGCGCCATGGCCACCGTCTCGACGTCCTGCTCCCACAGCCGGCTGCGCGCGGTGTCCTCCTGCAGCGCCAGCACGGTCCCCGAGCGGTGCCGGGACTGCCGCGAGCCCTGCACGGCGCTGCGCACCTGGTGGGCGATGCGGATCAGGTCGTCGTCGAGCATCGAGGTGCCCACGAACAGCACGTGCCGGGTGAGCAGCAGCGAGTGCAGGACGCCGGACAGCGCCGCCCGCGAGTCGCCCAGCTGCAGGTACTCCTCGCGGGTCAGCACGACGCTGTCGGGGTGGGCGGCGTCGCCGTGCAGCTTGAGCAGCCACGGCCGGCCGGGCCGGGCCTCGTCGTAGGGCAGCACCGCCAGGTCCCGGCCGATGTCGGCGGCGGCGAGCTCGACGAGCGGGTCGTAGTTCGTCGTCACGAACTCCTGCACCGGCAGGTCGGCGATCAGCGCGTGCGCGAGCGCGTACGGGCCCGGGCCGAAGCGCTCCTGGACGAAGTCCTCGAGCCGCTCGCGGCCCAGCTCCCGCGCCAGCAGCGCCGCGGCGTCCTGCGGCGGCAACCGGGTCAGTCCCTCGCGCAGGTCCCCGCCCAGGCCCGTGTGCCCGGCCAGCTCGCCGAGCAGCTGCTCCCACGTGGGCAGGCCGGCGGCCGCGCTCACGCCGGCGCCGATGAACAGCGCCAGCTGGCCGCGGCGCGCCCGCTCCCCCAGCTGCTCGGCCAGCGCGCACAGCGGCTCGGGCAGGTCCCAGCCGGTGCTCTCCCCGCGGCGGATCCGCTGGGCCGCGGCCAGGTCGCTGGACCCGCGCAGCACCAGCGCGACGTCGAAGCCGTGCTCGCCGGCGGCCTCGCGGAGCACCGGCAGCAGCTGCCGGATCAGGTCGCCGCGGCGCCCGGCCGCGCCGCCCCAGCCGGTGCCCAGCGCGGGCAGCCCCACCAGCCGCCGGGCCCGGCCGTGCACCGGCCGGTCCACCTCCCGCGCGGCGACGGCGGCCAGCGCCTCGCGGGCGCCGTCGAGCAGCCAGTCGAGGCCCCGGCCGTCGTCGTCGACGGTGTCGAGCAGCCACGCCTGCCGCGGGCCGGGACCGGGCACCGGCAGCACCCGCTCCGTGCCCGACCAGGCGAGGTCGACGCACACGCCCTGCTCGTCCTCGTCGGTCACCAGCCCGGCGGGCAGCAGACGCCGCCAGCTCGCGGCGACGCGAAGCGTGCGCCCGGTGGGCACGAGGACGTCGTCGCAGGACAGGCGGGTGAGGTCGGCGCCGACCACGAACACGTGTCCGCTCACGCCCCGGGGCCTACCCCGGTGTGTCGCTCCAAGACCTCCGCAGGCCGGTCGCAAGAGCGCCCGGCGAGGGTCGCCGCCGTGACCGCCCGTCGCATCCTCCCGTCCGCCTGCCTGGCCGCTGTGCTGCTCCTGCCCGCCTGCTCCGCGGCGGTCACCGGCACCGCGAGCCCGGCCGTCCCGCCGCCGGCCGAGGCGCCCGGCCCACCGGCGCACCTCACCGAGGTGCTCGGGTTCGCCGACCTCGGCACCGACGCCGGAGCCGGGGGTGCGGCGGTGGGCCTGACCGCCGACGGCGGCAACGGCGTCCTCGTCTGGCTCGAGCGGGACCCCTCCGACGCGGCCGCGGGCTCGGTCCTGGTCGACGTCGGGCCGGTGACCGCCGAGGGCGGCGGGGAGGGTCCCCCGGTGAGCCCCGAGCCGGTCTGGTCGGTGGACGTGCCCGCGGTCTCCGGGCTGGTCGACGTGCAGACCACCGGCGATGCCGTCCTCGCGGTCGGCCAGGTGGCGCTGCCGGACGGCGGCACCGGCTGGGGGCTGGTGCGGGTGGACGCGAGCGGAGCGGCAGCCACCGTCGCCGTCGACTCACCCGAGCTGGCGGACAGCCGCACCCGCGCCGCCGTCGTCACCGAGGGCGGGGACACCCTGGTGCTCGCGCTGGGCGCCGCGGCGGAGGGCCCGCACCTGGTGGCGGTCGACGCCGGCGACGGCGCGGTGCTGCTGACCACCGCCGTCGCCGTGCCGGGTGCCACCACCGCGCTGGCCGCCGACGTCGCCGTCGCACCCGACGGGGACCTCGTGGTCGCGCTCGACGCCGACGTCGACGTCCGCGGGGCTCAGCCGCGGGCGATGCTCACCACCGTGGACGCCGGGTCGGCCGAGGCGCCCGGCGAGGCGTCCGACCTGGGCTCGGGCGCGGAGGCCAGCCGGGTCGGTGAGGTGGCCGTGGGCGGCGACGGCACCGCGTGGGTGACGGTGGCCGGCTGGGACGCCGTGGACCCCGTGGACGCGACCTGGCGCCTGGTCGGCGTCTCCGGCGACGTCCTGCAGGAGATCGACCTGCCCGTCGGCGCGGTGCCGAACGGCGACCTCGCCGTCGACCCGGCCGGGGCGACCGCCTACCTGCCCGGGTACGTCACGGGCGCGCCGCACCTGTTCGTCGTCGACCTGGCCACCGGGCGGACCACGCCCGTGCGGCTGGCCGCCGACGGGCACGTGGCCGACGTGGCGATGGCCTCCGACGGCGCGACGGTGTGGGTCAGCGGATCGGCCGCCGACGGCCGGCCGGGGGTGTGGCTGGTCGGCTGACCTCAGGCGCCGCAGCCACCGGCCGAGCAGGCGCAGCCGCCGCACCCGAGCGGGCGGGCCGGCGCCGGGCGGTTGGCCACCGCGCGCAGCCCGGCGGCGGCCACGAGCAGCGGCACCGCGGCGAGGCCGGTGACCAGGGCGGCGACGACCGCGGCGACCTCGGCGGCCCGCCCGGTGCCCTGGGAGACCGCCGTGGCGGCCAGCAGGGCGCCGACCAGCCCGGCCCACACCAGCAGCGCCGTGCCGCCGCGGCGGGCGGCGCCCCGGCGGGCGAGCGCGACGCCGGCGCCGGCCAGCAGGAGCAGCGGAACGCCGAGCAGGAGCACCCAGCCGGTGGCGGCCGCCGACACCACCGCGACCGCGGCGGCGGCGACCCCGCCGGCCACCGCCGCGGCACCGGCCGGCGCCGACCCGGCCCGCAGCAGGGCGACCCCGCGGCCGGCGGCGAGCAGGCCCAGGCCGGCCAGCAGCAGGCGGGCGCCGAGGTCGCCGGTGACGACGGCGACCACCGCGAGCACGACCAGCGCGACCCCGAGCGCCGCCCGCACCGGCCAGGCCCGGCGGGCCGTCTCCTGCTCGGTGCGGAGGGGGGTGCTGCGTGCCGTCGTCGCGTTGACCACGACGCCAGTGTCCCGCACCGGCCGGACGACCCGGCGGGGACACCCGGTCGAGGGGGGGGGGGGGGGGGGGGGGGGGGGGGGGGGGGGGGGGGGGGGGGGGCGGGCGGGGGGGGGGGGGGGGGGGGGGGGGGGGGGGAGGGGGCGGCGGCCGCTGCGCCGCCCCCCCCCCCCCCCCCCCCCCCCCCCCCCCCCCCCCCCCCCCCCCCCCCCCCCCCCCCCCCCCCCCCCCCCCCCCCCCCCCCCCCCCCCGCGCGGGGGTCGCACCCGTGCCACGCTGATCACGGACGGGGTGCGCGCGGGAGGGCGGCGGCGATGAGCGGTACCGGCTCGGTGACGGGTGCGGCGGGACGGGCGGGCAACAGCGACACCCTGGAGAACCTGGCCCGGGTGGGGTTGATCGCCTACGGGGTCGTGCACCTGCTCATAGCCTGGCTCGCACTGCAACTGGCGTGGGGCGGCGGCGGCCAGTCGGCCGACCAGTCCGGTGCGCTGGAGACCGTGGCCGGGTCCGCGGTGGGCAAGCCGCTGCTGTGGATCATCGCGATCGGCATGGTGGCCCTGGCGCTGTGGCAGGCCGCCGAGGTGCTGCGCTGGCGGTCGGGCTGGTCGGCGTCCGGCGACGCGCGGAAGAAGGCGCTGACCCGGTCGGGCAAGGCGGTCGCGAAGGCGGTGGTCTACCTGGCCCTGGCGGTCCTCGCGTTCCGGTACGCCACCGGCAGCGGCGGATCGGGCTCCGGCCAGCAGCAGACCGTGTCCGGCGTCTTCGGCTGGCCGGCCGGGCGCTGGCTGGTCGGCCTCGTGGGCCTGGTCGTCATCGGCGTCGGCGTCTACCACGTGGTCAAGGGCGCGACGAAGAAGTTCCTCGAGCAGGTCGACCTGGCCTCCGCGTCCCCGTCGGCGCGGCGCCTGGTCACCCGGCTGGGCCAGGTCGGCTACCCGGCCAAGGGCGTCGCGTTCGGCGTCGTCGGCGCGCTGCTGGTCTACGCGGCGGTGACCTTCGACCCGAGCAAGGCCAGCGGCCTCGACGGCGCGCTGCGCACCATCCTGGACGCGCCCTTCGGGCAGTTCCTGCTCACCCTGGTCGCGGTCGGCATCGCCGCGTTCGGCGCCTACTGCTTCGTGCGGGCGCGCTATCCCGAGCGCACCTGAGCGTGCGGCGCCCGCGCGCCCTCGACCGGGTGCACCGGGCGGTCTCGGCCGCCCGGGGCGTCACCGACCACCCCGTCCTGCGCGCCCTCGCCCGCCTCGGGCTGGTCGCCTACGGCGTGGTGCACCTGCTCATCGGCTGGCTGACCTGGCGGGTGTCCCGCGGCGCCGAGGACGCCGACGCCGACCAGACGGGCGCGCTGCAGGCGGTGGCCGGCACCCCCGGCGGCGCGGTGTTGCTGTGGGCGATCGGGCTGGGCCTGCTCGCGCTGGCGCTGTGGCAGGGCGGTGAGGTGCTGCTGTGGTGGCACGGACTGCTCGACCGGGAGCACCGCACCCGCACCGCGGTGGTGTGCGCCAAGTGCCTGGCCAAGGCGGCCGTCTACGCCGTCCTCGGGGTCACCGCGCTGCTGTTCGCCGTCGGCGCGGAGTACGAGGCCGACGAGCGGTTGCGCGAGCTGACCGGGGAGACGCTGGAGGTGCCCGGCGGCGCGGTGGCGGTGGGTACCGCCGCCGTGGGGGTCGCCGCGGTCGGCGCCTACTCCCTGTGGCGCGGGGCGACCGGCGGCTTCATGCGCGACATCGACCTGCCCGCCGCCCCCGACCGGTGGGAGCCGGTGATCGAGGTGGTCGGTCGCGTGGGCCACGTGGCCAAGGGCGTGGCGTTCGGCGTCGTCGGGGTGCTGCTGTTCCGGGCCGCGTCGACCGCCGACGTCTCCACCGCCACCGGCCTCGACGGCGCGATGACGGCGATCGGCCGCACCGGCGCGGGGCCGGCGTTGCTCACCGTGGTGGCGGTCGGGTTCGCGGCGTTCGGCGTCTACGCGCTCGCCCGCGCCCGCTACCCCGACCGCGACCCGTCGCAGTGACGTGCTGGAACGGCCCTCGTGCAGGGGCCCTCCGCCTGCGCGTGCGAGGCGTGGGGGGCACGGGGGTCCTTCCTCAGGTGCGGGGGCCGCCGGCGACGTAGACGACCTGGCCGGAGACGAACCCGGCGCCCTCGCTGACGAAGAACGAGACGGTGTGCGCGATGTCCTCGGGGACGCCGGCGCGGGCCACCGGGATGGCGGCGGCGCGCTCGGCGACGTACTCGTCCCAGTCGCGGCCGATCCGCTCGGCGGTGGCCCTGGTCATCTCGGTCTGGATGAAGCCGGGGGCGATGGCGTTGGCGGTGACGCCGAACCTGCCCAGCTCGATGGCGAGGGTCTTGGTGAAGCCCTGCAGGCCGGCCTTCGCGGTCGCGTAGTTCGCCTGGCCGCGGTTGCCCAGCGCCGAGGTCGACGACAGGTTGACCACCCGGCCCCACCCGGCGTCGACCATGTGCTTCTGGCACGCCCGGGTCATCAGGAACGAGCCGCGCAGGTGCACGTGCATGACCAGGTCCCAGTCGGCGTCGGTCATCTTGAACAGCAGGTTGTCCCGGGTGACGCCGGCGTTGTTCACCAGCACCACCGGCGGGCCCAGCTCGGCGGCGATCCGGTCGACGGCGGCCTGCACCTGCTCGGCGTCCCCGACGTCGGCCCCCACACCGAGCGCGCGCCCGCCGGCGGCCTCGATGGCCTGCACGGTGCCCGCGGTCGAGGACTCGTCGAGGTCGATGACCGCGACGGCGAAACCGTCGGCGGCCAGGCGCAGGGCGGTGGCCGCGCCGATGCCCCGGGCGGCCCCGGTGACGACGGCGACGCGGGCGCGGGACTCGCTCATGGGGAGGCTCCTCGGGGGTCGGGGACTGCCGGCCGATCATGCCCGGCAGCCCCCGACCCCTGCCCGGCGGGCCTAGACGCGCTCGAGGACGGCGGCCAGGCCCTGCCCGCCGCCGATGCACATCGTCTCCAGGCCGTAGCGGGCGCCGCGCCGGTCCATCTCGCGGGTGAGCGTGGCGAGGATCCGCGCGCCGGTGGCGCCCACCGGGTGGCCCAGCGAGATGCCCGAGCCGTTGACGTTCATCCGGTCGAAGTCGGCCTCGGTGAATCCCCACTCGCGGGTCACCGCGAGCACCTGGCTGGCGAAGGCCTCGTTGAGCTCGACGAGGTCGATGTCGGAGAGCTTGAGGCCGGCCAGGTCCAGCGCCTTCGCCGTCGCCGGCACCGGGCCGATGCCCATGGTCCGTGGCGGCACGCCGGCCACGGCCCAGGACACGATCCGGGCCAGCGGGCGCAGCCCGAGCTCGGCGGCCTTCTCCGGCGAGGTGACGACGCAGGCCGCCGCGCCGTCGTTCTGCCCGCTGGCGTTGCCGGCGGTGACGGTGGCCTCGGGGTCGTCCCTGCCCATGATCGGGCGGAGCTTGGCCAGGGTCTCGACGTCCGAGTCGGGGCGGATGTGCTCGTCGCGGTCGACGACGGTGTCGCCCTTCCGGCCCTTGACCGTCACCGGGACGACCTCGTCGGCGAACCGGCCCTCCTCGGTGGCGGCGGCGGCGCGCCGGTGGCTGCGCACGGAGTACTCGTCCTGCTCCTCGCGGCCGATCGAGTACTCGCGGCGCAGGTTCTCGGCGGTCTCCAGCATCCCGCCGGGCACCGGGTGGTGGACGCCGCCGGCGGTGACCCGGCCGCGGGCCAGGCCGTCCTGCAGCAGCACGCCGGGACCGGCCTTGACGCCCCAGCGCATCGCGGTCGAGTAGAAGGGCGCGTTGCTCATCGACTCGGCACCGCCGGCCAGCACGACCTCGGCCGACCCGCTCTGCACCTGCATCGCCGCGTAGAGCACCGCCTGGAGGCCCGAGCCGCAGCGGCGGTCGACCTGGATGCCGGCGGCGGTGACGGGCAGGCCCGCGTCCAGGGCGGCGACGCGGCCGAGGGCCGGCGCCTCCATGGTCGGGTAGCAGTGGCCGAGGACGACGTCGTCGACCGACTCCGGCGGCAGGCCGGTGCGCTCGACGAGCGCCCGGATGACGGTCGAGGCCAGGTCCTGCACGGGCACGTCCCGCAGCGACCCCCCGAAGCCCCCCACCGGGGTCCGCAGCGGCTCACAGATGACCGCGTCACGCACGGCGTCCTCCTCGGCTCGTGGACACCGCCCGCGTCCGGGCGGTTCGACAGGCAGTCTGCTCCCCCGCCGGGGACGGGCGGGAACGCGGCCTGGCCGGAGGTGGTGGCGTCAGGAGGCGCTGAGGGGAGGTCTACGTCATGCGGCGCCGGCGCCGGGTACGACCTGCTCGGCGCCGAGCAGCTCCCACAGGCCGGTGACCTGCAGGGCGCGGGCGACCGCGCGGGTACCGACGAGGACGCGGAGCCGGGTGCCGGCCCGGTCGGCGGTGCGGTGCGCGACCGCGAGCACCGACAGGCCCGCGGAGTCGAGGAAGGTCACGGCCTCCAGGTCCACGGTCACCACGGGCGGCCCGCCGGCGAGGGCGCCGTCGACGGCCTCGCGCAGCTCGGGGGCGGTCGAGCAGTCCACCTCGCCGGTACAGACGATGCGCACGGCGCCGTCCGCGGGGATGACGTCGACCGTCAGCAGGTCGGCGGCAGGACGAGGGGAGACAGTGGTCACGGTGCGCCTCTCAGTCGAGAGCGGGCCCGTGCGAAGGACAGCGGCTGCACCAGCCGCACCAAGCGCGGAGTCCGGGGAGGACGTACACGGCTGAGTGTTGAACCGCACCTCGGACGGTAGGCCCGGGGTCGGTGGTGCGCAAGGGGCCCCGCCGTGTGCCCGCCCACCCGGTGGACGCGGGGATACTGGGGGCGTGAACGGGCGGTTGGTCCTGGCGGGCCTGATCTGGGCGGCGGTGTCGGCGGTGGCCGTCGTCGCCGTCGGCAACGTCATCGTGGCCCTCGGCCTGGCCGTCTTCGGGCTGGTCCTCCTCGTGGTCCTGGCGATGGCCAGCGACTGGGAGAGCCACCCCGACTTCGAGGAGCGGGAGCTGGCCCGGGCGCGCCGGCGCCGCGTGAAGTGGGACCGCGGTGCCGACGCGCGGGCCCGCGACCGCGCGCGCTGGGAGGCCCACCAGGCCCGCAAGGCCGCCCGGGACCGCGGCCGGGACTGACCTCTCCCGAAAACCCGTGGCGGCGTCCGCGGGACCGCTCTAGCGTCGCCGTCATGCGCCTCTGAGCCCCTCCCGCGACGACGCCCGCGTCCTCCGCCGACGCCCGCGGGTCGAGCCCCCGGCTCCCCGCTCCTCCTCGCGCCCTCCTCAGGCGCTCCCCCTCCCTGGCTGCCGGCTGCCGGCGGCCGGTCCGACCTCCCCTCCGGAGGCCTCCCGTGTCACGTCCTGCCCGATCCCCGTCCCCTGCGGCCGCCGAGGCCCGCGGCGCCCTGCCCACCGCCGAGGCGGCCGCGTTCGACCGGCTGGCGTCGGCGGTGCTCGCCGCACCCTCTGCGGCCCTCGGCGCCGTGCTGCGCACCCGGCTGCCCGGGGTGGCCGGCGTGCGCTGGCTGCACGCGGCCGGCCTGCCGCCCACCGCCCGCGCGGACGCCCTCACCGCCGACCAGTGGCTGTCGCTGTACCGCTGCTGGGAGAGGGACGCCGCCACGCCCCGCCGCTCGGCGGCGCGCGGTGGCGCCCTGCGGGGCGGCGGTCGCCCCTCCGCGCACGGGCACGCGCCCGGCGCGCTGGCCGCCCCGCGCTGGAACTGAGGAAGGACCTCCCTGCCCCCGGCCGGGCGTCAGCCGACCGCGTCCTCCGCGGCGAGGTCGGCGGTCCGGCCGGGCTCGGCGAACGCCTCGGCCAGGGCCTGCCGCAGCGGCCAGGCCCCGGCCCGCCAGGCCAGCGCCCGGCCCAGCGCGGCCGGGCTGCCGTCCACGTGGTCGACCGCGCCGTCGGGCCACCAGGCCACCGGGCGGCCGGCGGCCAGCAGCGGCTCGTGCACGGCGACCTCCCCGGTCAGCGCCGCGCGGCCGAGCCGGGCCGCGGCCAGCTCCGCTCCGGGCACCGCGGCCCACGGTCCGCGGCGCACCGGGGTGCTGGTGACCGCGGCCCGCACCCGCTCGCTCACCAGCGGCAGGTCGAGCAGGTCGGCGACCGGCCCGGGCGCACCACCGGCGGGCACGAGGACGCCGTCGGCCAGCGGCTGCAGCCACGGCGCGTCGAGCACCCCGACGGGTTCCCGGGCCGGGTCGGCGACGCGGTCGGGCGCCACCCGCACCCGCGCCGGCGGGTCGACGTCGAGGCCGTCGAGGGCGGCCGCCAGGCGCGCGTACACGGTGCGCAGCACGGCGGGCCGCACCGTGCGGGCCGGGTCGCCGAGCCGGTCGAGCAGGTCCCGCGCGGCGTCGGGGTCGGCGAGCACGTCGTCGACCGTGGCGGCCGGCCGCAGCCGCGCCAGCACCTCCGGCGGCGCCTGCGCCGGCTCGTAGAGGCCCTCCAGCTCGGCGCCGTCCGGCGCGCGCAGCCGGTCGGGGCGCCGCCCGCCGAGCACCGGGTGGGTCGACAGCCACCAGCGCAGGTGGGAGGGCACGGGGACGCCGTCGAGGACGACGTCGGCCCACGCCTCGCCGGGGGCGGCGGCCAGCAGCGGCAGCGCGCCGTCCCAGTCCGCGACCAGGTCCAGGTCGCGGACGGCGGTCAGCGGCGGCCACGACGGCGGGGGCGCCCCGGTGGGCAGCCGGTCGAGGACGGCGTCGGCCCACGCGCCGGCCGCGTCGACGTCGAGGTCGTCGGGATCGTCGGCGCGCACCAGGGTGAAGGTGGTGAGGACGCCGACCGCCCGCAGCGCCACGGGGTCGCACCCGGCCGCGAAGTCCGGGTCCAGCAGCCCCAGCGCGCCGTCCTCGAGGACCGCGGCCAGCGGCGCCCCGGGCAGCAGCAGCTCCCCCGCCGGCGCCCACGCGCCGTCGTCGTCGGGCAGCGCGAGCTCGGCCAGCCACGGCAGCTCCCCGGGCGCGGTCCCGGCCGCGGCGACCAGGGCGAGCACCGCGCCGGCGAGGTCGGCGGGGTCGGTGTCGTCCCACCCCTCGTCGACCGCGTCGACGGACTCCTCGACGGCGGCCCGCACGGCGGGGTCGGCCAGCACCGCGGCCGCGGTGGCCGGGCGCGCGCCGAGCCGCTCCAGCAGCCGCCGCGCCGGCGGCGGCGCCACGGCCTCGGGGGCGGCGATGCGCAGCGCCAGGGGACCCAGCCGCCCGACCGGCAGGTCCTCGCCGGGCAGCAGCACGCCGGCCGGACCGGGGGCGGTGCGCCCGTCGGCCAGCGGCACCGGCAGCGCGCCGAGCTCCTCCCGCTCGGCGTGCGCGAGGGCGGTGTAGAGCCGCGCCCACCACGACGGCGGCCGGGCGACCCCCGCGACGGCCTCCACGACCTGTGCCGTCCCGACCCGCCGGACGCCGAGGGCGGCCAGCGCGGGGGCGCCCTCGCGCCGCGACCAGTCGGCCGGCAGCAGGCCGGGCAGCACGCCGGTGAGGACGGCGACCCGCTCGTCGGGACCGTCGTCGAGGACGGCCGCGCGGTCGGGGCGGAGCCGCTCCCCCGCCTCCGGGTCGGCCGCCGGGAGCCACGCGGTCCCGCGCAGCCGGTCGAGGACGGCCGAGCCGAGGGCGGCGTCGAGCTCGGCGGCGGCCAGGCCGATGCGCGGCACGAGGGCGAGCACCGCGGGGTCGGGTGCGAGCGCGGCGACCAGGTCGGCGTAGCCCTCCGCGGCCACGGCGACGAGTGCATCGGTGACCGGACCGGGCGCCACGTGCCGGCGGTCGGGGCCGAGAGGGAACGGCGCGACCAGCCGCGCCGGCAGGGACAGCGGCTCGTCGCTGGGCGTGGGCGCGTGCACCACCTGGCGACCCGGCAGCGGCCGCGGGCGCCCGTCGTCGTCGAGGGGCACCGCCCAGGTGAGCGTGTACCCGCGGCGGGCGCGCTCCTCGACCGGGCGGTCGGCGAACAGCTCGGCGGGCAGCTCCCCGCGGCGCTCGGCCACCCGCCAGGCCGTCGTCGTGTCGCCGTCGCGCAGACGGACCAGCGGCGGGGTGCGGGCGCACGAGAGGGTGCGGGAGGCCCCGTCGACGACCACCTCGATCTCCGTCAGGCCGGGGAGGGCGAGCAGCAGCCCGGCGTCGAGCGCCTCCAGCGCCGCGCGGACGGCGGCCCGCGAGCCGGCGCGCAGCGGCAGCACGACCTCCGTGGCGTACCCCGCGGGCGGCGGGCCGTCGGCGGGCCAGGGCAGCCGGAGCACCGGGACGGCGCCGTCGCGGCGGGCCAGCTCGCCGGCCAGCACGTCGACCTCGGCCACCTCCGCGCGGGTGCGGGCGGCGCTGAACCGCACGCCGCCGTGCACCGAGTGCACCGCCGGCTCGTCGGTGACCGCGAGGACGGCGGCGAACCCGACCCCGAACCGGCCGATCGTCTCGAGCGGCGGCCCGCCCGCGACCACGGAGCGGCCGACCGTCTCGAGGTCGTCACGCTTCGCCGACGCGCGCAGGCTCGCGAGGCCTGCCACCCCGGCGGCGTCCAGCGGCGCCCCGGTGTTGGCCGCGTGCAGCACCTCTCCCCCGCCGCCGACCCCGCTGCCGACCGTGGCCAGTTCCAGGCGCAGCCGCCCCGGCACCCCGGCCCGGACGGCGGCGTCGGCGGCGTTCTGGGCCAGCTCGACCAGCAGCCGGTCGCGGTAGCCGCCGCGGACCAGGTCCTCCTCAGCGTTGGCGTCCTCGCGGAACCGGGCCGGCGAGTCGCGCCAGGCCGCCAGCACCCGGCGGCGCAGCTCCGCGGTGTCGAAGGGGTCGGCCACGGCGGCCAGCATGGCAGCGCGTGGGTCCCGCGGTCGGCTCCGGACAGGGGGCTACGCACCGGTAACCTGCGCCACATGTCGCTCGCCGAGCAGATGGACACGGTCACCGACGCCGCCGCCGGCACCGTCGACCGGCACGCCACCACCGAGACCTTCGAGTCCACCGACCCGGCCACCGGCGCGGTCGTCGGGGTCTTCCCGGTGCACGACGCCGCCGCGGTGCAGCAGACCGTCGAGCGGGCCCGCCCGGCCGCGCGGCACTGGGCCGAGCTCGGCTTCGACGGGCGGCGGCAGCGGCTGGCCGCCTACCGCGGCCACCTCGCCCGGCGGGTGCACGAGCTGGCCGACCTGGTGCACCGGGAGAACGGCAAGCCGCACGCCGACGCGGTCCTCGAGATCACCCTGGCGATCGACCACCTGGCCTGGGCCGGCGCGCACGCCCGGCGGACGCTGGGCCCGCGCCGCGTGCGCGCGGGGGTGCTGGCGGCCAACCACGCCGCGTACCTGGAGTACCAGCCCCTCGGGGTCGTCGGCGTGATCGGCCCGTGGAACTACCCGGTGTTCACGCCGATGGGCTCGATCGCCTACGCACTGGCCGCCGGCAACGCCGTGGTCTTCAAGCCCTCGGAGTACACGCCGGCCGTCGGGGCGTGGCTGGCCGCCGCGTGGCGGGCCGCCGTCCCCGACGCCGCCGACGCCTTCCAGGTGGTCACCGGGCACGGCGCGACCGGTGCCGCGCTGTGCCGGGCGGGCGTGGCCAAGCTGGCCTTCACCGGCTCGGCGCCGACCGGCCGGAAGGTGATGGCCGCCTGCGCCGAGACGCTCACCCCGGTGCTCATGGAGCTCGGCGGCAAGGACGCGATGATCGTCGACGACGACGCCGACGTGGCCGCCGCCGCCGACGCCGCCGTCTGGGGCGCGATGAGCAACGCCGGGCAGACCTGCATCGGCATCGAGCGGGCGTACGTGACGTCCCCCGTCTACGACCGGTTCGTCGCCGAGGTGACCGAGCGGGTCCGCGGCCTGCGACCCGGCTCCGACGACGCGGCCGCCTACGGACCCATGACGATGGCCTCGCAGACCGACGTGGTGAGGCGGCACCTCGACGACGCGACGTCGTCGGGCGGCCGCGCGGTCCTCGGCGGCACCGTGGACGGCGACCTCGTGGCGCCGACCGTGCTGCTCGACGTGCCCGAGACCTCGATCGCCGTGCGGGAGGAGACCTTCGGGCCGACGCTCACCATCACCCGGGTGCGCGACGCCGAGGAGGCGCTCGAGCGCACCAACGCGTCGTCCTACGGCCTGGCCGGCGCGGTGTTCTCCCGGTCGCGGGCGCGCGCGATGGACCTCGCCCGCCGCATGCGCAGCGGCATGACCAGCGTCAACTCGGTGCTGACCTTCGCCGCGATCCCGGCGCTGCCCTTCGGCGGCGTGGGCGACAGCGGCTTCGGCCGCATCCACGGCGAGGACGGGCTCAAGGAGTTCACCCGCGCCAAGGCGATCACCCGCCAGCGGTTCCGGCTGCCGGTGGACCTCATGTCCTTCAGCCGCCCGCCGGCGGCGGCCGACACGGTGGCGCGGGTCCTGGGGCTGGTGCACGGGCGCCACCGGTGACCGGCGGGTACGACGTCGTCGTCGTCGGGGCCGGCTCGGCCGGCTGCGCGCTGGCCGCCCGGCTGACCGAGGACCCGTCGGTGCGGGTGCTGCTGCTGGAGGCCGGCGGGTCCGACGACGTCCTCGAGGTGCAGGTCCCCGCCGCGCTGTACAAGCTCTGGCGCACCCGGCGGGACTGGAACTACACCACCGAGCCGCAGCCGGGCCTCGGCGGGCGCCGGCTGTTCTGGCCGCGCGGGAAGCTGCTGGGCGGGTCGTCGTCGATGAACGCGATGATCTACGTCCGCGGGGCGGCCGCCGACTACGACGAGTGGGCGCGGCTGACCGGCGACCCGTCGTGGTCCTACGAGCGGGTGCTGCCGCTGTTCCGGCGGATGGAGGACAACGCCCGCGGTGCCGACCGGTTCCACGGCACCGGCGGGCCGCTGCGGGTGGAGGACCTCCGCTCGCCGCACCCGTGGACCCGCGCGGTGGTGGAGTCGGCGGTGGCCGCCGGTCACCCGCGCAACGACGACTTCAACGGTGCCGTGCAGGAGGGCGTGGGCCGGTACCAGGTGACGCAGCGGCGCGGCCGGCGCTGGTCGGCCGCCGACGCCTACCTGCGCCCGGCGCTGGGGCGGCCCAACCTCACCGTGCTGACCGGCGCGCTCACCACCCGGGTGCTGGTCTCGGGCGGGCGGGCCACCGGGGTCGAGTACCGGCGCGCCGGGCAGGTGCACACCGTGCACGCGTCGGGCGAGGTGGTGCTCTGCGGCGGCGCGGTGAACTCCCCGCAGTTGCTGATGCTGTCGGGGATCGGGCCGGCGGCGCACCTGCGCGACGTCGGCGTCGACGTCGTCCACGACCTGCCCGGCGTGGGCGGCGGGCTGCAGGACCACCCCCTGGTGCCGGTCGTCTGGACCGTGCGGTCGGGGCGGTCGCTGTTCCGGGGCGAGTCGCCGTCGGGCTACGCGCGGTGGTTCGCCGCCCGCCGCGGGCCGCTGTCGTCGAACCTGGCCGAGGCGGGGCTGTTCACCCGGTCCCGGCCCGAGCTCGCCGAGCCCGACCTGCAGTACCACTTCCTGCCGGTCAAGTTCTGGCGGCAGGCGGAGGTCGACCCCGACGTCGACGCGTTCACCGCGGCCGCCGTCGTCGTGCACGTGCACTCGCGCGGGTCGGTGCGGCTGCGCTCGGCCGACCCGACGTGGGCGCCGGCGATCGACCCCGGCTACCTCACCGACGAGCGCGACCTCGACGCGCTGGTGACCGGGGTGGAGGAGGCCCGCAAGATCGCCTCGGTCGGGCCGCTGGCCCGGGTGCTGGCCGAGGAGTGGTCACCCGGGGCCACCGTCCGCACCCGGGAGGGGCTGCGGCAGGCGGTGCGCGACACGCTCGAGTCGCTGTACCACCCGGTGTCGTCCTGCCGGATGGGCGTCGACGGCGCCGCGGTGGTGGACCCGCAGCTGCGCGTGCACGGCCTCGACGGGCTGCGGGTGGTCGACGCCTCGGTGATGCCGACGCTGGTCCGCGGCAACACCAACGCCCCGACGATGGTGATCGCCGAGCGCGCCGCCGACCTGCTGGCCGGCCGGACCGCCGACCCCGCCCTCGCCCCGACCCCCTGACCCCGCCGGAGGGGTGCCTTTGTAGCGCTAATGGCTGTCCCGGGAGGCGGGACGGCGACGGATCCGCTGCGGGCTGGAGCCCGGCGCCCGCTCGATCTCGCCGCGCGCCTCGAGGTCGACCTTGGTGTAGGTGCAGTAGTTGCGCAGCCGCCCCTTCGGGAACAGCGGGTGGGCGGCGTGGCGCTCCTGGGCGCTGGCCACGACGTCGCGCAGCAGCACCCAGCCGTCCGGGCCGGCCAGGTCGTCGAGGGTGTCGAGGATGTGGGCCCGCACGAACTCGTACTGGGCGAGGTCCATCGTCCAGCCGTCCAGGCCGCCGGGACGGGTCGCGTTGAACACCTGCACCCGGCCGCGGGCGCGCGCCTCGGCGTCGGCGTCCCAGGCCGACTGCGGCACCGGTCCGCTGTGCGGGTCGGCGCTCACGGGACCGCCGGGCGCCGCTCGACGTGCGCCCTGAGCTGCTCGAGGTCGCGCACGTGCAGCGCGCGGACCCGGCGGCCGACGACGGCCTCGGCCAGCCGGCGTACCACGGGTGGCAGCGGCGGGGTCGCGCGGAAGTCGAGGTGCACCCGGGACCGGCCGCCGCCGAGGTCCTCGATGCGGAAGTCGACCTCCGGCGTCATCTCCCGGCCGCCGGGGAGCCGGTTGCGCAGCCGGTACTCGACCCGGTCGGCTGTTGCGCTCACCAGCCGCTGCCGGCCCTGGACGACGCCGGACCGGTCGCGGAAGACGATCTCCGATCCGGGGCTGCGCCCGTCGCCCTCGACCGCGCACGTGTAGCCGGTCGCCTCCGGCCACGCCGACCACCGCATCAGCTCGTGCTCGTCGGCGATCGCGGCCCGGACCTCGGCCACCGGCCGGTCGACGTCGATGCTCTCGGTCCAGCGCACGCGGACCCCCTCCATCAGTTCGACGGGTGAACGATGCGACCATCGAACCATGTCCGGGAACCAGACGCTGCCGTCCGCAGACCTGCTCACCGCGTGCCGGGCGCTGGCCCGCGCGGTGGACCTGTTCGAGGAGGCGGCGTGCGGCGTCCTGGGGGTGGGCCGCAACGACCTGCGCGCACTGAACCTGCTCGAGCACGGGCCGCTGGGACCCAGCGCCCTGGCCGACGCGCTCGGGCTGTCCCGCGCCGCGGTCACCGCCCTGCTCGACCGGCTCGAGGCCGCGGGGTACGTGGCCCGCACCGCGGCTCCCGGCGACCGTCGCGCGGTCCACGTCCACCTGCAGCCGGGGACGTGGGCCGCCTTCGCCCGGGTCTACCGCCCGCTCGGGGACCGCGTGCGCTCGGTCGGGGACGACCTGTCCGAGCACGACCGCCGGGTCGCCGCCGCGGTGCTCGAGTCCCTCGCGGACACCGTCGACGCGGTCCGCGGGGAACTGGAGGCCCGGCCCGGCTGATGTGCCTTTATCGCGATATTGGCTCCTTCCCTCGGGAGCCTTTACCGCGATATTGGCTCCTGCCGCTCAGACCGCTGCCAGCGCGGCGCGGATGCGAGCAACGAGGGCCTCGAGGTCGCGCAGGTCGGCAGCGGTCACCCGGATCACCCGCCAGCCCGCGGCGCGGAGCCGGTCGAGCCGCTCGGCGTCGCGCGTGACCTGGTCCGCCTCGAAGTGGTGCGCCCCCTCGTACTCGATCGCCAGCCGCACGTCCGGGAAGGCCAGGTCGACCCGGGCGACGAACCGCCCGTCGTCGACGACCTCGAACTGCGGCACGGGCTCGAGACCGGCGAGGACGAGGCAGACCCGCAGCCGTGACTCGCGCGGCGACTCCGCACGCGGGTCGACCAGCAGGACCGCCCGGCGGACCCGGCTCACGCCCCACCGGCCCGCGCCCCGCTCCGCCATCGCGGCGAGGCCGGCGAGCGGGACGTGGCCCGCACGCACCATCGCGTCCACCGCGGCGACGGCCGTCGTCAGCGGTTCGAGGGTCATCACGTCCCAGGCCGTCCGGAGCGGGACGGTGAGGGGCACGTCGTCGACCACGACGACGTCCGCGGGTGACAGGACCGTGTGGTGCACGGTGGCCTCCCGCGGCCCGCGCCAGCGGATCTCCTCCGGGCACACGAGGGTCACCGGGTCGTCGGCCGCGGCGAAGGCAGCGCCGTACCAGGCGGCCGCCGAGTGCCCGCCGACGGCCACACCCGGCGGCATCACGAGTGCGACGCCCTGGCAGCGGAGCCGGTGGTCGACGGGCAGCCCCGGGTCGGCGTAGACGCCCTGGGTGAGCCTCCGGTAGCTGCGTCGTCGCAGCTGCCCGCGGGTGAGGAGGCCCTCGCCGATGGCAGCGCTGCCGACGAAGACCCCGGGGAGGAGACGGCGGTGAGCAGACACCCGGGCAGCGTCGTGGACGCAGGAGCCGCCGACCGGCGTCGTCCACAGGCCGGGTGCCATCAGCGCTACAAAGGCACCACGCCGGGGACACCCAGGTGCCGATATCGCGACAAAGGCACCTCCTCGGAGGGCTGGCGTCAGCCGTGGGTGGTGGCGGCGGACGAGGTGGTCGGCTCGGTGGGCACGGCGGGCGGTGCGGCTGGGGCCGGGCGGCGGCGGATCGAGATCGACAGCGCCGCGGCCAGCAGGCACAGCGCGCCGGCGCCGAACCAGGCCAGGTCGTAGGAGCCGGTGACGTCGCGGATGACGCCGCCGCCGAACGCGGCCACCGCCGACCCGACCTGGTGCGAGGCGAACACCCAGCCGAAGGCGACCGGCGCCCGCGCCCCGAAGTGCTCGCGGCACAGCGCCAGCGTCGGCGGGACCGTGGCCACCCAGTCCAGGCCGTAGAAGACGATGAACGCCACCATGCTCACGTGCAGGTCCGGCCCGAACAGCGGCGGCAGCAGGAACAGCGAGAGCCCGCGCAGCGCGTAGTAGGCCAGGAGCAGCACCCGCGGGTCGGCGCGGTCGGTCAGCCACCCCGAGAGCACGGTGCCGGCGATGTCGAAGACCCCCACCACGGCGAGCAGCGCGGCCGCGGTCGTCACCGGCATGCCGTGGTCGTGGGCGGCGGGGATGAAGTGCGGCTGCACCAGGCCGTTGGTCGACGCCCCGCAGATGAAGAACCCGGCGGCCAGCAGCCAGAACGGCCGCGTCCGCGCCGCCTCCACCAGGCCGCGGACGGCGGTGCGTGCGGCGCCGGTGCGCACCGGGTCGACGTCGTCGGCGGCGGTCCCGCCGTAGGGGACGGCGCCCACGTCGCGCGGCCGGTCGCGCAGCAGCCAGAGCACCAGCGGGACGACGGCGAGCGCGGCCGCCGTCGTCCCCAGCGAGGCCGCCCGCCAGCCGCCGCTGGTCTGCGCGATCGCCGCGACGACGGGCAGGAAGACCAACTGCCCGGTCGCGCCGCCGGCGGTGAGGATGCCGCTGACCAGCCCGCGCCGGGCGACGAACCAGCGGCCGGTCACGGTGGCCACCAGCGACAGCGCCATCGACCCGGTGCCCAGCCCGACGGCGAACCCCCACAGCAGCACCAGCTGCCAGCTCGCGGTCATGAACACGGTCAGGCCGCTGCCGAGGGCGGTGAGCAGCAGCGCGCCGACGACGACCCGGCGGATGCCGAACCGCTCCATCAGCGCGGCGGCGAACGGCGCGGTCAGCCCGTACAGCGCCATGTTCACCGCGACGGCGGCCGAGATGGTCGACACCGACCAGCCGAACTCCGCGCGCAGCGGGTCGATGAGCACGCCGGGCACGGCCCGGAACGCCGCGGCCCCGACCAGCGCCAGGAAGGTCACCGCCGCCACCCACCACGCCGGGTGCACGCGCGAGCTGCGGACGGGCGCGGGAGACGTCACGGCCGGAGAGCATGACCCGTGTCATGCCGACCGGGCCAGTGGCCGGGAGGTCAACATGTGCAAGGATCCGGCCATGTCCTCCGCGGCCAGCGCGAACGGCTCCGCACCTCCGCCCGTCCCGCACGAGGTCGTCGTCCTGGCGGTCGACCGGGTCGTCGGCTTCGAGCTGGGCCTGCCCTACCGGCTGCTCGGGCTGGCCGAGGACGACGCCGGCCGGCCGCTCTACCGGGTCCGGGTGGCCACCCTCGACGGGCGTCCGGTCCGCACCGCGGACGGCTTCTCGGTGCTGCCCGAGCACGACGGGTCGGTCCTCGCCGAGGCGGACACGGTCGTCGTGCCCGGCATCATGGGCGGCCCCGTCGTCACGGAGGGGCGCGTCCCCGCCGAGCTGGCCGCGGCCGTGCGGGACGCCGCGCGGCACGCCCGCATGGTGTCGATCTGCACCGGGTCCTCGCTGCTGGCGGCGGCCGGGCTGCTCGACGGGCGCCCGGCCGCGACGCACTGGCGCGACGCCGAGGCGTTCCGCCGCACCTTCCCCGCCGTCCGCCTCGACGCCGACGTGCTCTTCGTCGACGACGGCGACGTGCTGACCTCCGCCGGCGTGGCCGCGGGCATCGACCTGCTGCTGCACCTGGTCCGGCGCGACCACGGCAGCGAGGTGGCCAACCGGGTGGCGCGGCGCAACGTCGTCGCCCCGTGGCGGGAGGGCGGGCAGTCGCAGTTCGTCGAGCGGCCGCTGCCCGAGCCCGGCGACGCGGGCACCGCGGCCACCCGCGCCTGGGCGCTCGAGCACCTGGGCCAGCCGCTCACCCTCGCCGACCTCGCCGGGCACGCACGGATGAGCGTGCGGACCTTCACCCGGCGCTTCCGCGAGGAGACCGGCCTGTCGCCGCTGCGCTGGCTCGCCGCGCAGCGGATCGCGCTGGCGCGGCGGCTGCTGGAGTCCACCGACGCCTCGGTCGACCGCGTGGCGGCCGAGGCCGGGTTCGGCACGACGGCCTCGCTGCGCTCGCACCTGCGCGCCTCGATCGGGGTCGCGCCCGGCGCCTACCGCCGCACCTACCGGGGCGCCTCCATCAGCCTTTGACGCTACAAGGGCACCTCCCTCGCAGGGGGGTGTGACGCGCGACTCCCCGGTCCGGCGGCAGGATCGGCGGCCCCGTCTGGTTGAGTGAGGGGACCGGCGTTGCCCTCGCTCATCCGGAGCGGCAGGACTCGACGTCGGGCTGGTGCAGCGCCACGGAGGCGCGCCCGGCTGTCCGACGTCGCCGCCGGCGCGCTCCGCCCCGTTCCCCGGGGCCGGCCTGCGCCCGCGCACGGTGACCGACGACGGCGACCCGAGAACGCCCGAGGAACCGATGACCTCCCAGCAGTCCCCCACCTCCGCCGGCCCCGCCCGGCCGCGCCGCCGTCGCGGCGGCCGCGGCCGCGGGACCGGCACCGGCACCGCCGTGCCGGCCGCACAGCCGCAGCCGCAGCCGCAGGAGATCCCCGCCGGCGACGTCGCGACCGTGCTGCCCGCCGACACCACGTTCGAGGCGCTCGGCGTGCCCGCCCCGCTGGCCGAGGTGCTCACCGCCAGCGGCATCACCGCCCCGTTCCCCATCCAGGTCGCGACGCTGCCCGACTCGCTGGCCGGCCGCGACGTGCTCGGCCGCGGCCGCACCGGCTCGGGCAAGACGATCGCCTTCGCCCTCCCCCTGGTCTCCCGGCTGGCGGCCTCCACCACCCGCCGCCAGGCCCGCCGGCCGCGCGCGCTGGTCCTCGTCCCGACCCGCGAGCTGGCCAACCAGGTGCTCGCCACCGTCGAGCCGCTCGCCCGCGCCCTCGGCCTGCGCTGCACCACCGTGTTCGGCGGTGTCGGGCAGAACCCGCAGGTGCAGGCACTGGCCGCCGGCGTCGACGTGGTCATCGCCTGCCCCGGCCGGCTCGAGGACCTCATCGGCCAGGGGCACGCCGACCTGTCCGCCGTCGAGGTCACCGTCCTCGACGAGGCCGACCACATGGCCGACCTCGGCTTCCTCCCCGGCGTCAAGCGGCTGCTGGACCGGACGCCGCAGGGCGGCCAGCGACTGCTGTTCTCGGCCACGCTGGACAACGGCGTCGACGTGCTGGTGAAGCGCTACCTGTCGCAGCCGGTGACCCACTCGGTCGACCCCGCCGTCGCGCCGGTGGCCACCATGACGCACCACGTGTTCCAGGTGAGCGCCGCGGACAAGGCCGAGGTCGTGCGCCAGCTGGCCTCCGGCCTCGGGCGCAGCGTGCTGTTCACCCGCACCAAGCACCAGGCCAAGAAGCTCGCCAAGCAGCTCACCGCGGCCGGCGTCCCCGCCGTCGACCTGCACGGCAACCTCAGCCAGAACGCCCGCGAGCGCAACCTCGAGGCGTTCAGCACCGGCGGCACGCGGGTCCTGTGCGCCACCGACATCGCCGCGCGCGGCATCCACGTCGACGACGTGGCGCTGGTCGTGCACGTCGACCCGCCGACCGAGCACAAGGCCTACCTGCACCGCTCGGGCCGCACCGCCCGCGCCGGGGCCGGCGGCACGGTGGTCACCCTCTCCACGCCCGACCAGCACGGCGAGGTGCGGACGCTGACCCGCCAGGCCGGCATCACGCCGGTCGTGGCCACGGTGCGCCCCGGCGCCGAGCAGATCACCGCGCTCACCGGCCCCGCGGCGCCGTACGTCGAGCCGGCCCCGGCACCGGCGCCCCAGCCGCAGGGCCAGGGCGGCGGACGGCGGCGCCGCGGCGGTTCCGGCGGCGGCTCGGGCACGACGGCGTCGGCCACGGCGGGCACCACGGCCGGGAGCCGCGGACAGTCCCGCACCCCCGGTCCGGCGCGCACCCGCGCCGAGCTGGCCGCGCGGGCCGGGACCCACTCGGCAGCGTCGTTCAGCGGGCGGTCGCGGCGCGGCGGCCGCTGACCGCGTCGGGCTCCGTTCCGGGGTTGGTCGCGGGGGGGGGGGGGGGGGGGGGCCCCCCCCCCCCCCCCCCCCCCCCCCCCGCCGCCCCCGCCCCCCCCCCCCACCCCCCCCCCAACAGGCCCCCCCCGCCCCCCCCGCGGCCCGCCAAAAAAAAAACC
>NZ_JBJGYY010000011.1:0-128753 GCF_054050235.1 Geodermatophilus sp. SYSU D00696
GGCTATCCGGACGTCGCCCTCGAGATGATCGAGCACCGCACCTTCGACGGCCGCATCCAGCTGGTCGAGTACAAGCCGCGCGTGCTCGAGCACCCGCCGCTCGGTGCCCCTGCGTGACGTCGCCCCGCCCGGCTGTCCGGACCGCCGCCAGGACCACAGACCGCGGTCGACCGGCCTGGGACTCCCGCGTGGGTCCTGAGCGTGAGCCGGCAGGTGCAGCCGCTCCGCGGCACCTGAGCTCCGCCATCTCCTGTCACAGCGCCGCTTCGGACCCGGCAACTCCCTCGGCCTCGAGGCGTGTCCCCCAGTGGGCCGCTCCGGGACGGAGGCCGGTCTCGAGGACACCCTCGAGGGGCGGATTGCCCGTCGTCCCGGTGCTCGCCGACCGGGCCGTCACGCGCTCGTCCACCGAGCTCAGGTGTCCGGTCCCCACGCTCGAGGGTGCCGGGAGGGTGGTTGCACGAGACTGAGCGGTTGGACGGTGATGACGACCTGCTGGCAGAGCAGGCCGCCTACTACAGCGCGGCGGTGGACGAGTACGCCGTGGACGAGGACGCTGCGCGCGAGCTGGCCGAGGCACTGGAACGGTTCGGCCCGGCCGGTGACGTCCTGGAGCTCGCCTGCGGCCCCGGTGTCTGGACCGAGCAGCTGCTCCGTACCGCTGGGACCGTCACGGCCGTGGACGCCTCTCCGGAGATGCTGGCCCGCGCCCGGGCCCGCGTCGGCGCGGCGCGGGTCCGCTTCGTGCAGGCGGACCTCTTCGCGTGGAGGCCTCAGCACGAGTTCGACGTCGTCTTCTTCGGCTTCTGGCTCTCCCACGTTCCACTGCACCGGTTCGAGCAGTTCTGGGTGATGGTCCGCGACTGTCTGAGGCCCGGCGGGCGTGTGTTCTTCGTCGACGACAACGCCCGAACGCCCGCGGAGCTCGTCCACGGCGAGGAGTCCTCCGTCATCGAACGTCGTCTCAGGGACGGGACCGCGTACCGCGCCGTGAAGGTCCCCCACCAGCCCGCGGATCTCGAGGCACGCCTCCGAGACCTGGGCTGGGACGTCACGGTCAGGGCGGGCAGCGGCCCCTTCTACTGGGGCGCAGGCACAGCCGAGGAGCCCTGATGTGCATCCGGTGCGAGATCAACGACCTGGTGACCGACGGTGCCTGGGACCGGCTGGCCGGCCTGGTGGACGACCTGCGCCACGGCCGCCGGACCTACACCCCGGGGGAGGACCTGCACGTGCTCGACCCTGCCGAGGACGAGGGCGTGGTGATCCCGATCGTGCCGGACCGGGACCCACCTGAGATCGGCGACCTGTGGGAAGGTCCCGGCGGTCGGACGTTCCGCTGGGACGGGTCGGTGTGGGGCCCCTCCGAGCCGCCGCCGTGAGCGGGCCGCTCGGGGACAGCGGCCAGACTCACCGCGGGGGCGGCTTCAAGAACGCGTGCGGCCAGGGACTACCAGTCGCCGCTGGCGCTGCCGGGCGCTGGGCCATCGTCGCGGGCCGCTCCCGGCGAGTGCAGCGACGGGGGCGGCCGTCGAGGCTCTCGGACCCCCACCTCAGGGCCGTCGTCCACGATGCCGAGCCAGGCGACGACACCGTTGGAACCGGTGCGGCTGCCAGGGGTCGGCTCCTGCTCGGTGATGCGTGCGCGCGACGAGTCGATCCCACACACCTCGACCGAGTCATCGACGACGATGTTCAACGCGAGGTCTCGCTCGTAACAGACGAGCCTCGCGTCATCAGGCTTGAGTCCACGCAGGTCCGGTGCTGTGACCTCGTCCACGTGGGGATGGTCCTGCACCGAGCAACCCCCGGGAGCTGTTCCGGAGTGGGCCGTTCAGGGACACGTCCCTGACCCGGCTTCCCAGCGAAGGGTCGCTACGGCGCCTGCCGAGGAACCGTCAGGCGCTGAGCGGCAGCAGGCGGTGGCGGGATTCACAGGTCTCCCGAGCGGGTAGGACGGCTGCGCACAGAGGGGTCCGCCTGGCACGAGACCAGTGGCGATGGCCACCCCGCGTCGCCGGGATGCACATCCCGGCCGGGAGCGACATGGCCGGCGAGCGGATCACCCGGGACACCTGCGTGCCGGATGGGGGCCACCTGGCGGTCCCGGTGACCGAGTGGTCGTCGGTGTCCGCCGGTCGAGGTCCCCGGCCCGTGCACCCCGGCGCGGACGTGTGCCGGCGGCGGGAGGGACCGCCCAGTCGTCGCACTCCGAGCGGCCGACCGCCGTCGACGTCGCGGAGGCCCGGCGCGGGCACCGGGCGCCCGGTCCGGCGGGACGACCGCCGAGTGGTCCGATGACCGGGGAGGTGAGCCGGACGGACGGGCAGCTGAGCGCGGGCGTGACGTGGCACTACGACGCCCGGCGCGGCGTGCAGTACGTCCGACCCCTGCTGCGCGGCTGGCTGCACCTGCTGTGGTTCCTCGCATCGCTGGTCGCGGGGACGCTGCTCCAGGTCGCCGCCCAGGGGACCAGGCAGGTGGTCGGTGTCGCGGTCTACACCGGCTGCCTCAGCGGCCTGTTCGGCGTCAGCGCCCTCTACCACCGGGGTGTCTGGGGTCCGGTCGCCGGCCGCGTCCTGCAGCGGGCCGACCACGTGATGATCTTCCTGCTGATCGCCGGTACGGCCACTCCCGTGCTGCTGCTCGCCGCTGGCGGCAGCCACGGCCTGGTGCTCCTGGTCCTGCTGTGGTCGCTCACCGCGGTGGGGATCGGGGTCCGCCTGGCCCACATGGACGCACCCGAGTGGCTCGTCGGCGGGGCGTTCATCGGGCTGGGAGTGGTCAACGCGCTCGCCCTGCCCGCCCTGTGGACCGACGGCGGTGTCGCCGCCGCGGTGCTCGTCGTCGTCGGCGGGCTGCTCTACATCGCAGGAGCCGTCGCCTACCACCGCCGCCGACCCGACCCGTTCCCGACGGTGTTCGGCTACCACGAGGTCTTCCACGCCTTCGTCTGCGCCGCCGCCACCTGCCACTTCGTGGCCATCGGGCTGCTCGTCGCGTGAGGCGGGTCGCTCCACCCCGGCGGCTCACCGGGTCCCGGCGCGGACGCCTGACAGCATGTGCCGGTGCGCGCCGTCGTCGTCGACTCGGTCCGGGCCCGGCCCCAGGTGCGGGAGGTGCCCGAGCCCACCGCCCCGCCCGGCGGGGTGGTGCTGCGGGTGACGGCCACGGGCGTGTGCCGCAGCGACTGGCACGCCTGGGCCGGACACGACGAGGTCGTGTTCCCGCACGTGCCGGGGCACGAGCTCGCCGGGGTGGTGGTCGAGGTCGGTGCCGGCGTCACCCGCTGGCGCCCCGGTGACCGGGTGACCGTCCCCTTCGTCTGCGGCTGCGGACGCTGCGAGTGGTGCCGGGCCGGGGAGGCCCAGGTCTGCCCGGACCAGCAGCAGCCGGGCTTCACCCACTGGGGGTCCTTCGCCGAGTACGTCGCCCTGCACGCGGCCGACACCAACCTGGTGCGCATCCCGGACGGGGTCGACCCCATCGCCGCGGCCGCGCTGGGGTGCCGGTTCGCCACGGCCTACCGCGCCCTGGTCGGTCGCGCGCGGGTCGGCGAGGGGGAGTGGGTCACCGTGGTGGGCGCGGGTGGCGTCGGCCTGAGCGCTGTGGCGATCGCCCGCTCGCTGGGGGCCCGGGTGGTGGCGGTGGACCGCAACCCCGAGGCCCTCGCCGTGGCCGCCGATCTCGGCGCGGAGCACACCGTGCACGCCGACGGTCGCGACGTCCCGGCGGCCGTCGTGGACCTGACCCGCGGCGGCAGCCACGTCGCCGTCGACGCCGTGGGGAGCGAGCAGACCTGCGCGGATTCGATCCTGAGCCTGCGCCGGCGGGGGCGGCACGTGCAGGTCGGGCTGCTGCCGCCGGTCGACGGTCACCCGCGGGTCCCGATGGCGCGGGCGATCGGCTGGGAACTGGACCTGCTGGGCAGCCACGGGATGGCCGCGGCCGACTACCCGCCGATGATGGCGCTCGTGGAGCGCGGTTCGCTGCAGCCGCAGCGGCTGGTCGAACGCACCATCGGCCTGGAGGAGGCCGCCGCCCTGCTGCCCGTGTTCGACCGGGCGGCGGTCGCCGGCATGACCGTGGTCGACCCCGCCCGCTGACGCGGGCCGGGAGCCCGGGCACGACGACACGGCGGCCGGGTACGTTGCTGACGGAGCCGCGCCGGCGGCTCCGGACGGGTCGTGCAGCCGGCCTGGCGGATCACGGGCCACCCGCCAGGGCGGCCCGTCCCGGGGTCGCGACCCCTCGTCGACCAGCCGGGCCCGACGGAGCGGACCGCGATGAGCACCGACCACGACCAGCCGCCGCCCGGACCCGGGGACGTCCACGACGCCTTCGCCGAACTCGGCCGGATGTCCTTCGACGACAGCTCCCTGGACGGGATGCTGCGGAAGGTCGCCGACCTCGCCAAGCGCGTGACACCCGGCGTCGAGGAGGCCTCGATCAGCCTGGTGGTCAACGACCGGGCCACCACCGCGGCCTACACCGGCAAGCTGGCGATCGACCTCGACGAGTCCCAGTACGGTCGCGGCTACGGCCCCTGCCTGGAGGCGGCGGTCGGTGAGGAGATCCGGGAGATCACCGACGCCCGCGAGGAGACGCGCTGGCCCGACTACGCCCGGGTGTGCGTCGAGCGCGGCTCGCTGAGCTCCCTGTCCGTCCCGGTACCGGTACGGGAAGCCGTGCACGGTGCGCTGAACCTCTACGCGGTCGAGGCCGACGCCTTCGACGACGAGGCCAGGGACGTCGCCCGGGCCTTCGCCTCCTACGTCGCCGTGGCGGTGCACAACATGCACCTCTACGAGAGCACCCGGGACCTCGCCGAGAACCTGGACCGGGCCATGCAGACGCGGGCGGTGATCGAACAGGCCAAGGGCATCCTGATGGGCCAGCGCCGCTGCGACGCGGCAGCGGCCTTCCACCTGCTCGCGGCCGCCTCGCAGCGGTCCAACCGCAAGGTCCGCGACATCGCCCAGGACATCGTCGACGGCGTCAGCCGCCCCTGAGACAGCTCGCAGCGGCGGCGCCGGCGACGTCCTCCGCGTGCGGACGACCGGACGTGGGTGTTCGCGCGAGTCCGTTCCGGTCGGCCGCCGCACGTGCCACAGTTCGGGGGTGGATGAGAACAGTCCCCGTCCCGGGCAGGGGCCGGGAACGCAGCGTCCCGAGACACCCGAGACCGCCGGACGGAACCACCGTGGGCGGCCGTCCTCGCAGGCCACCGGGGAGGCCGTGCGGGCGGACCTCTCCCAGGTGCTGGCCGACCTCGCGCGGGAGATGCAGCGCCACACCGACGCCAGCTCGGTGATGCAGGTCATCGTCGCCGCCGTGCGGGGGACGATCCCGGGGGCCGACGAGGCCAGCATCAGCCTGGTGCAGTCCCGGCGGCGGGTGGTGTCGGCCGCGGTCACCGGTGAGCTCGCGCGACGCCTCGACGACCTGCAGCAGGAGACACACCAGGGTCCGTGCCTGGACGCCATGTACGAGCAGCGGACCGTGCGCGTCGACGACCTGGCCACCGACCCTCGCTGGCCGGAGCTGACCCGGAGGGCCGTGGCGCAGCTGGGCGTGCGCAGCATGCTGTGCTTCCAGCTGTTCGTGCACGAGAACGACCTCGGGGCGCTGAACCTGCTGGCTCGCCGGCCGGCGGCCTTCACCGACGAGTCCGAGCGCATCGGCCTGCTCTTCGCTGCCCACGCCGCCATCGCGGTCGCCGACGCCCAGGACCTCGACCACATCGCCACGGCCCTGGGGAGCCGGGACCTGATCGGCCAGGCCAAGGGCATCCTGATGGAGCGGTACAAGATCACCGCCGAGGTGGCGTTCGCCCTGCTGGCGAAGACGAGTCAGGACACGAACCAGAAGCTGCACGTGGTCGCCGAGGAGCTCACCCGGACCGGCGCCCTCGGCCGCTGAGGCCGCGTCCGGGACTCGGCCGGGACGCGCAGCCGACCCGTCGCGGCCCGAGCGGGCCTACCGGAGCGCGGCCAGGGACGGGCAGCCGACGTCCCACAGGGCCTCGTTCAACGCCTGGGCCAGGACGTTGTGCTCGGAGTCCGACCAGCGCCCCGCACCGCTGAGGTAGTCGGCCAGCTCGGCGCGGGAACGGTTGCCGCCGCAGCTGACGTAGTCCCACCACAGGGCGGTCACGGGCAGGCGCCCCATCCGCCAGGCGATGACGGTCAACGGGGGCGCAGCGTCGGTGGTCACGGGGATCCCTCTCGCGACGGACGTCGCGGGTCCTGGCTGCTCGCCACGCCACGGCCTCCGGTCTGACGTACCGGGGGGTGACCTCGGCCGCGGGACCCCGATCGAGGGTCCGCCTCGCGGATGCGTCGCTGTTGGGCGCACTGTCGACGCACGTCCGCGTCGCCGCTGGGCGCCACGTTACGCGCACCGTGGCGGGCGCGCCGGGTCTCAGGCGGTGGCGCTGTCCTCCCCGTGACGGGTTGCCGGCCGCGGTGAGGTGGGTGGCGCCTCCTCCGCCTGCGGCCGCGTGGTCCCGCTCGCGCCGTCGAGGTCCAGCAGCCTGGCGATGGCGGCGCGGAGATCCGCGGCCGGCGCGGGAGCGCGGGGCGCGTCGGGGAGTGGGGTGACCAGCGGGACCCGCGCCGCGCGGTACACCTCCTCGAGCCGCTCGTTGACGGCGACGGCGAGCACGTTCTGGTCGAAGTCGGCCAGCGGCAGCAGCCCGTTGAGGTAGGCGTCGAGGTCGAACAGGTCGCCGTTGCCGCCGAGGGCGATGTAGCGCAGCCACAACTCGCGGACGGTCATCTCCGCGCGCAGCCGCGCGGCCTCCACCCGCTCGTGCCGGTCCTGGTCCGTCACCTCGGCCGCCCGTCGACTCAGGACGTCGGCGGTTCGCCGACGCCGCGGGGGAGCGCGGCGAGGAGGTCCCGGGCGATGTCGTGCACCGGACGGCCGGTGCCGTCGGCGGCGGCGGCCAGCCGGGCGAAGGCGACCTCCCGGTCCGGCGCGCCGCGGGCCAGCAGCACGCCGATGGCCTGGCTGACCACGTCCCGGCCGGCCAGGGCGTCGGTCAGCCGGCGGCCGAGCTCCCGGGCGCCGGACAGGTCCCGGGTGGCGGCCAGCAGGATGGCCGCCTGCCGGGCGAACAGCGTCATCACCTGTTCGTCGTGCTCGTCGAACCGGCCCGGCTGCAGCCCGTACAGCTTGATCGCGCCGATCGACGTCCCGTCGGTGACCAGCGGGGCGCTCAACGCCGACCGGACGCCCAGCCGGGTGGCCTGCTCGCTCCACGCCGGCCAGCGCCGGTCGCCGGCGACGTCGTCGATGCGCACGAGCTGCCCGGTGCGCCAGGCGGTCAGGCACGGGCCCTCGTCGAGGGAGTACTGCAGGGCGTCGGCCTGCGTGGCCAGCTCGCTCGTCGCGGCCATCGTGCGGGTGCCGTGCTCGTCGACGACGGTGACCGCCGCCCCGTCGGTGCCCGGCGCGGTCGCCGACGCCAGCGCGGTGACCAGCTCCACCGCCGACCGGACCGTCTCCTGCGACAGCACCAGGCCGGCCATCTGCACCAGCGTGGCCGCCAGCCGCTCCGGACCCTCCGAGCCCCTCGGCCCGTCCGGCCCCGTGACCGCGTCAGGCCCGACCGGAGGCATGCCGCCCTCCTGGGAGCGCTCCGGTGCGGGGAGGACGCGCCGGGCGGGCCGCGGACCCCTCCGGAGCTGCCCCACGCGCAGCGGGGGCCCGGCCCGTCCGGCGGTCGGCCGGCGCCGGGGCGGTCCGCGCGACCGGCGTCAGCACGTCGCCCAGCCCGGCCAGCCTCAGCAGCCCTCGCACGAACGGACGCGCACCGACCACGACCACCGTGGCACCGGCGTCCGCGGCGGCACGCCGGACGTCGGCCAGGGCCCGCAGCCCGGAGGCGTCGCAGAAGGTCAGCCCGGTCACGTCCACGACCCAGGCCGGCGCGGCGGCGGCGGCCAGCGCCGGACACGCCGCGGTCAGGTGCCCGCAGGTCGCCCGGTCCAGCTCACCGGTCAGCACGACCCGCCGGGTCGGGAGGTCGAGGGTCACCAGCAGCCCGGCCACGGCCGGTTCCGGTGAGGAGAGGGAGGTCGTCGTCACGGCACGTCCTGGACTCGGATGCGCGCCACGGCAGCCGGCCCCGATCGCCGGGCTCACGACGGCTGAGCGCGCACGAATCGGGCCGGGTGTTTCGACCCGTCCGTCACGGTAGCCCGTCCCCGGCACCGGCGGCCACCGGCGGTCCGGGCCGGCCACCATCTCGACCACCGTGGGGCGGCCTCACGCCATGCCGGACGCCGCCAGCGGGTCGTAGCCGGGCCGGCGGAGGAGGTCGTGCAGTTGGCGACGCCGGACCCCGGTGTTGCTGCCCTCGATGATCGGGTAGGCCAGCGCGTCGGCGAGGAGGTCCATGAGCGGGAAGCTGCGGTCGTACGCCGAGACGCCGACGATCTTGACCAGGTCGTTGACGACCGCGACGCCGGTCTCGGAACCGAGGACCTTGGCGTGCAGTGCCAGCTCCAGCGCGGAGGGGTGCTGCGACATCACGGCGTCCAGCGCCCGCCAGCTCAGCAGGCGCACCGCCTCGATCCGGCCCTTGGCGTCGGCGAGCACGTCGGCGACGGCCTGGTGCTCGATGATCGGGACCGCGCCGCCCCGCTTCTCGGTGAGGGCGAAGCGATGGGCGACGTCGAAGGCCGCGCGCATGGCCGCGACCGCGAACGTGCCGATCGAGGCGCCACTGCCGAGGAACGCGCTCCGGGTCAGTGCGACCCCCTGCCCCTCGGCGCCGATGAGGTTGCCGCGCGGGACCCGCACGTCGTGCAGCCTGATCCGGGAGGTCAGGCAGCCGCGCAGGCCCACCAGGTCGTAGTGCTCCTCCACCTCGATCCGGCCGGCCAGCTGGGCCCGCTCGGCGACGACGAGGGAGATGCCGCCCGGGGTGCGGCAGACGATGGTCATCACGTCGGGGCCGTCGCCGTCCCACCCGGACAGGTGCGACGCCCATGCCTTGCGCCCGTTGACCACCCACTCGTCGCCGTCGAGCACGGCGGTGGTGCGGGTGCCCTCGGCGGGTGCGGGAGCGTCGAAGTTCGCACTCCCTCCCGGCTCGCTGTAGGCCATCGCGGCGACGGGCGCACCGTGGTCGACGAGGAAGGGTGCGACGAACCGCTCGATCTGCTCCGGGGTCCCCGCCTCGTACACCGGTGCCAGGGCGATCAGCGGGCCGGCCATCGAGATGACGAAGTCCGGGCTGTGGGTGGCCCACTCCTCGATGAAGATCGCCGCGTCCACCCCGCTGGAGGCCGCACCTCCGAACGGCACCGGGACCAGGCCCTTGAGGAAGCCGGCGGTGACCGCCTTCTCGAAGACCGGTCGGGCGAGCATGGCCCGGGTGAGCGGATCCGGCTCCGCCCGCACGGCGGCGGCGAGGTCGCGCAGGTGCTCCTCGGCGAACCGGCGGGCGACCGCCTTGAGCTGCTCCTGCTCGGGCGTGAGGGTGAACGACACGGTCATCGCGGTGCTCCTCGCTGGCGGACCCGGCGGTGCCCGGGGCACCGGCCAGGGTCGCCCCGCTCGCCCGGGCCGTCCTGGCTCCGGGTGCACGGATCCCGTGCAGTTCGTGCACCCCGCGGGGCGTGGCCGGGACGCCGTCGGCCCGCCTCCCGACCGGCCGTTCAGCGCGTGGTGGCGTGCGACGTGCGCGGGCCGGTCGTGGCCGACCGGCGCACGTCCCGGGGACTGGCGCCGAAGCGGCGGCGGAAGGCGCGGCTGAACGAGGTGGGGTCGTCGAAGCCGTGCGCCGCGGCGATGTCGGTGACCGTCCGGGAGAGCCCCGGATCGGCGAGCAGGTCGGCGCAGCGGTCGAGGCGGTGGGCGCGCACCGTGGCGGCGAAGGAGTCCCCGGATCCGGCGAAGACGTTGTGCAGGGTCCGGGGGGAGATGCCGAAGCGCCGGCAGACGGTGGTCACCGACAGGGAGCGGTCGGTCAGGTGGTCCCGCACGTGCTGCCCCACGGCAGCCCGCAGGGCGGTGCGGTCGATGGCGCCGGCGCGCACCGCGGGAGCTGCCGTCGCCGCGGCGACCGCCGACGCCAGGGCCTGCTCCAGGTCCCGCAGGGCGGTCCGATCGCCGGCCTCGCCCACCTGCCAGAGCGCCGTCATGAGGGCGGTGACCGCCCCGCCGGCGCCCGTGCCGTCCAGGCCCACCCCCGTCCGCGGCCGCCGGCCGGCCAGCCGTGACCGCAGCTGCTGGTGCGGGATCCGGAACGACAGCATCTGCCACTCGGTGTCGAAGTCGAAGTGGTACGGCTCGGTGGTGTCCACGACGACGAACTGCCCGGGCTCGACGACCGACTCCTCGCCGCCCTGGAGGGTGTGGCACCGCCCGGCGAGCTGGAGGTTCACGAAGTAGAACTCACCCTCGGTGGCCGCGACCTCGCGCGGGCCGTGGTCGGTGGCCTGCGGCTGGGAGAAGATCCGCGCCCGGTTGACCTCGACCAGGGGCCGGGTCTCGACCTTCGCGGCGAACCCCGGACCGCTCGTCTCGCGGCGCGGGGTCAGCGGGACGAACGCCCGGCAGATGACCTCGTGCCAGTAGTCGAACTGGTCCCGCTCCGGCAGGTGTGTGACGTCCCAGACCGCCACTGGCCGTCCCTCCCACGTGACGTGCGCTGGCTGTGCAGCCCGGCGGAGGCCGGGGCAACGGTCGTGATCCTCCCGCCGGCGGCGGGTGGGGGGAAGGGTCGGCCGCGCCGGGGCACGAGCGACTCGAGGTCCTCGAGCCTCGACAGTCGGACACCGCTCGCGGACGGGGAGCGCTCGACGTCCCCCACGTCGCGCGTGGTGGACTCGGCGCGGCGCCGCTGGGGCGTCGTCCGTCGGCGGTGCGGAGGTGGCGGCGTGCCGGTGCGTCCGCTGGGGCTCGTCCTGCTCGTGGCGCTCGCCTCCGCCGTCGCGCAGGCCTTCGGCCGGTTCTCCTACGCCCTGCTCCTGCCGGCGATCAACCGCGACCTGCTCGGGTCCTACGCGCTCGCCGGGCTGGTCGCCACGGCCAACGTCACCGCCTACCTGCTCGGCACCGTGGCGGTCAGCGCGCTGTCGCGCCGCGCGCGGCCGGCGGCGCTCATCAAGGCCGGGCTGGCCTGCAGCGCGCTGGGGTTGGCGCTGCTCACCCGGGCCGAGGGCGCCGGGACCCTGGCGGCGGGGCTCACGCTGACCGGCGTGGGCGGCGCCTTCATCTGGGTGCCGGCGCCCGGCCTGGCCGGCTCCGTCGTCCGGCCCGCCCGCCGCGGAGCGGCGATCGGCGTCGCCGGCTCGGGCATCGGCGGCGGCATCGTCCTCGCCAGCGCCCTCACCTGGTCCCTGCAGGCCGCCGGCGGGGACGCCTCCTGGCGCACGGTGTACCTGGTGGAGACGGCGATCGCCGTCCTCGCCCTCGTGCTGTGCCTGCTGCTGCTCCGCCCGGCCCGGCACCGTGACGACGACGTCCCCGTCCGTGCCGGCGCGCTGCGGCGGGTCCCCGGGTGGATCGGCCTGACCGGCGGGTACGCCGCCTACGGCCTGGCCTACTCCGTCTACACCAGCTACCTGGTCACCGCGCTGGAGGACGACGCCGGCTTCTCGCCCGGCCACGCCTCGGCGGTGTACACCCTCGTCGGCGTCGGGCTGGTCGCCGGCGGGGTCGTCCTGGGGCCGCTGTCGGACCGGTGGGGGCGCGGTCCCACGCTGGTCGGCGGCTACCTCCTCATGGCCGCGGCGATCCTGCTCGTGCCCCTGGGCGCGGAACCCCTCGCCTCGGCGTCGGCGCTGCTGTTCGGGCTGACGATGTCCGGGCTGCCGGCCGTCATCGCCGCCCGCCTGTCGGACTCCCTGACCCCGCGGGAGTTCGCGGGCGCCTTCGGCCGCTGCACCCTGGCCTTCGGCCTGGCGCAGCTCGCCGGCCCGCCGCTCGGTGGCTGGCTCGCCGAGACGACGGGTGGTTTCCTCGTCCCGTTCCTGCTCGCCGGTCTCGTGGCGGGCGCCGGCGCGGCGCTGAGCCTCGACGTCGTGCGCAGCTCGCGGGTCGGCGCCCTCCCGTGAGCGGCAGCCCCGGCCGCTCGTCGGTGGCACCCGGGGACACCGACCGGGGTGGCCGGGGACACCTACGCGCGTCGGACCGCGTAGCGCAGCAGGACGACACCGTTGCCGAAGGGCCGGGTCTCCACCAGCTCCAGGTCGGTCGGGTGGTCAGCGGTCTCGAACAGCCGCCGGCCGCGGCCGACGACGACCGGGTTGACGTAGAGCCGGTACTCGTCGACGAGGTCCAGCCGGCGGAAGGTCTCGACCAGGTCGACCCCGCCGAGCGTCATGTCCCCGCCGGGCTGCTGCTTGAGTGCGCGGATCTCCTCGGGGTCCACCGCTGACCGCAGTGAGGCGTTGGGGCCGACCTCCTGCAGCGTGCGGGAGAAGACGATCTTCGGCACCGCTCGCCAGATGCCGGCGAACTCCCGCATGGTCGGCGGGTTGTCCGGGTCCTGGTCGGCGGTCGGCCAGAACGCCTCCATCAGCTCGTAGGTGACCCGGCCCTCGAGGAAGGCGCTCATGGTCGCGAGGTGCTCGTTGAAGTGCGCGTGCAGGTCCTCGTCGACGCGGTGCCAGCTCAGGTCGGAGTCCGGCCCCTCGGAGTAGCCGTCCAGCGACAGCATCATCTGCACGACGATCTTCCGCATGCGTCCTCCCGGTCCACGGCTGGGTCCGGGAGCTCCGACCGGCGGACGCAGCCGATCTCATCGGTCCCGCCGGCTCCCGACCGACCACGGGTCGACGCGGGTGGGGCCGGTGCCGCGGCGGCGGTCAGAGCCCGGGAGCCGCGGTGAGGCGCCGGTACTCGGCCTGGATGACGTCGTAGCAGTCGCACGCCGCGTCGTGCAGGGCGTCGACGTCGACGACGGTGATCCGCCCGCGGGTGTAGCGGATGACCCCGGCCTGCTGCAGCACCCCGGCGGTGAGGGACACCGTGCCGCGGCGCACGCCCAGCATCTGGGCCAGGAACTCCTGGGTGAGGCTGAACTCGTCGGCACCCACCCGGTCGCGGGTCTGCAGCAGCCACCGGGCGCAGCGCTCCTCGGTGGTGTGCAGGCGGTTGCAGGCGACGTTCTGGGCCAGCTGCACCATCGTCGCCTGCGTGTAGCGGTGCAGCAGGTCGTGCAGCGCGCCGTCGGAGGTGAGGAACCGGCGCAGGTCGCCGGTCGCCAGGCGCGCGGCGGTGCCGGCGACCTGGCAGAAGCAGTCGTGTGGGCTCTCGGCGGTCCCCAGGAACACCGGCAGGCCCGACATCCCCTCGAAGCCGACCGTGGCGACCTCGACGGCCGCCTCGCCCTCGACGATGGCGACCACCGACAGGACGGCGTCGAGGGGGAACCAGACGTGCTCGATGAACTTCCCGGCCTCGTACACCTCGTCGCGGACGTCGAGCGGGACGACCTCGAGGAGCGGCTCCAGCCTGCGGAACTCGTCCGCGGGCAGGAGGCCGAGCAGGACGTTGCGCCGCGGATCCGGTGCGGTGCTGTCGGTCGGCACGGGCCGCCTCCCGATTCGTCGGGCGGTGTTCCCGTCGTCTCCGGGACGGCCAGGCTACTCCCGGAGGACCGGGGTCAGGCCGGTACGAGCGGGGGGGGGCAGCCGGGCCCACGGCGGTACGGGGACGGCGAGCAACTCCGCCGCGCCCGGTGCCATCGTGTACGCCACCAGCGCGGGGGCGACGAGCGGCAGCGGCAGGGCGTGCTCGACGCAGCCGGTGGCCAGTGCCGCGCTGGGCATGCCCGGCGCCTCGGCGTCCTCGGGGTCCTGGACCAGCACCCGCCCGCCCACCCGCCGCACCGCGCGGACGCCTGCGGCCCCGTCGGACAACCGGCCGGTCAGCACCACGGCCAGCACGCGCGGGCCGAACGCGGCGGCCGCACCGAGGAGGAGCGCGTCCGCAGCCGTCGCCGTCGGGTGGGACCGCAGCGTCAGCAGCCCGTCCGCGGCCAGGTCGGCGGTGGTCCCCGCCGGCAGGACCGTCACCCCGGGGACCAGCGGACCCGGTGTGGCGGTCCGCACCGGGAGGTCCGCACAGGCGCGCAGCAGGTCGGTCAGCAGGTCCGGGTGCCCGGGACCGCGGTGCTGCACCACCAGGACCGGTACGGGGAAGTCGGCCGGCAACCCCGACACGACGGTGCGCAGCGCCCGCGGACCGCCGAGACTGGCGGCCAGGACGACGACGGAGAAGCCCTGGCGCCGGTCGGGAGCGGTCGGCGTTCCCACCCGATCGACGGTACTCCTGTGTCAGGTCCCTGACACAGCGGCGCGCGTCCTCGGCGTGGCGCGGCTACGACCGGTCTACCGGTCCGGCGTCGGGGGACCCGTCGCGGTCGGCCCGGGCGGCGGCGCGGTCGCCGGCGGCGCGGCGGCGGTCGGCCCGGGCGGCCGCGCGGTCCCGGGCCGCTGCCGCACGATCGTCCTCCGCGGCACGGCGGTCGGCTGCGTCGGCCGCCCGGTCGGCCGCGGCCTGCGCTCGGTCGTCCTCCGCCCACGCCCGGTGGCTCGCCTCGACCTCGGCGTCGACGGCCCGCTGTTCACCACCTGCCCCGGGAGGTGCCGCGCGGCTCGCTCGTCCGGCACGGCCCTCGGCGGCGGCGACCTCCCTGCGGTCGGCCTCCTCGCCGCGCAGGTCGGCGCGGTGGTCGCGTCCGGTGGCCTCCTCGTCGCGCCGGCGAGCGTCCCGCTCCCGGCGCTCGGCCGCGTCGTCCCGATCACGGGCAGCCCGGTCGCGGTCCCGGGCCTCGTCCTCCCGCACCCGGTCGCCGGCGGGCGGCCGGCGCGGGGCACCCGCCGGTTCCGCGTCGGGGGCGGTGGCCGCCGGCCAGCGTTCCGCCCGCAGCCGCTCGTGCTCCGCACCCCGGAACGCCGCCGCGGCCTGGCGCAACAGTCGCTGCGCGTCCTCGAGCCGGGTCTCCCGCAGTGCCCGATCGGCCATCTCGAGGAGCGTGGCGGCGATGCGCCCCTCGGTGGCGGCGACCGCCTGAGCGCCTCGGCGCAGCCGCTCCTGGAGCTCTCGCACGTCCCGCCGGAGGCGCTCGGAGGCGTCCCGGGCGGAACCGGGCGCGTCGCCACCGGGCGCCTGCCCAGGGGCGGGCCGCTCCTCGGGACCCTCCATGCAGTCAGGGTTCCCCCGGCGGAGGCCGTCGACAAGGGCCGGTGCGGGGTGTCGCGCGTGTCGGCCCCGTGTCCGCGGGGCCAGCAGGTCCCGCACGGTGCCGGCGCTCGCCGGGGTCTCGTGGCCGGGACGCGGCGGATGGGACGGCGGTCAGCCGGCGTGCTGCCCGGGTGCTCCCGCGGCCGCCTCGACCACCGCTCGGGCCCGCTGCGCCTCCTCCCGCGCACGCGCCGCACGGGTGCGGTACCTCCTGGCCGCGTCGGTGCGGCCGGCCGCCTCCGCCCGGACCGCCAGCGCCTCGAGGGTCCGGCCCGTGAGGACCGTGGTCTCGACCAGGCAGGCGGCCAGGGCGACGGCACGGTCGGTGGCCGTGCGGATCCTCTCCTCGGGCAGCAGCTCGAGGTAGGGCACCCGGGCCCACACGGTCTTGTGGTCCCCCCCGACGTCCCAGCCGTGCGACCCGCAGAGGTGGGCGACCACGGACAGGCCCATGCCGCCGTGTCCCGGATCGCGGTCGAGCGCCGGCACCGGCGACCGGCCGGTGGCGGCGTCGTCGACGGCCACCAGCCAGCCGAGGGGAGCGGCGGTGACGGCCACGTGCACCGGGGGGCAGCCGTGCCGCAGGGCGTTGGAGGCCAGCTCCTCGACGACCAGCAGCAGCCGCTCACCGTCGTCGGCGCCGCGGGGCAGCCCGCCGCTGCGCAGGACCGCGCGCAGTCCGCGCCGCAACGCCGCGAGGGCGGCGAGGTCGGCCGGCTGCTGCTGCCACGCCGCCCCGCCGTCGGGGGTCGTTCGTGGCGGGGGCCGGCGCGCCCACACGCTCACACCCATGCGCCCCGTCCTCCGTGTCGGGCTCCGCTGGGGCGCGGGTCGGTCCGCGCGCACGCGGGTGCACGCCGGCGGACCCGTCTGTTCCAGCTCCGTCCGAGCCGCGGTACCCAGCCGGAGGGGGCGCATGCACGGAGGTGCTCAGCCGCGCCGCCGGACCTAGTCTGGAGGGGCTCGGGAACTGCCCGTAGGGGGGATCGGAGCGGCATGGTGGCACCCGATGACCTGTCGCTGGCCTGCCGGCTCAGCGGCCTGAGCGCCGGTGAGCTCTGGTGCCGGTACCTGGCGATGGGTGGCGACCGGTCGCGGTTCGAGTTCGACGCCCGTCTCGCCGGGGCCGTGTGGCCGGAGCAGGAGGACCGGTACCTCGCGGTGGTCGCCGACGAGGCCCTCCGCGACGTCGGTCTGCGGATGTGGCCCGAGGACACCGTGCCGGTGGACGCCCCCGTCCTGGACGCCCTGCTCGCCGGGGACGATCCCGGGCTGGGCCGGACCGCCACCGCGGTGCTGCGGACCCGTGCCCAGACGAGCAGGCTGACGGTGCTGTTCCAGCGGTGCGCCCGTACCCGCGCCGATGCCCGCGACGTCCGGAAGCAGGCGCGGGCGGCCCAGCGGACCGGCGACGTCCGTGGCCCCGAGCCGTGGCGCAGCCACTGAGCGGGGCGGCAGCCGACGGGGGCACTACGGTGCTCGCAGGACCTCGCGAGGGGTCCGGTGCGGAGACGGAGTCCGGTCGTGGCGCGACGTAATCTCGTGGTGGTCGGCGCCTCGGCGGGTGGCGTCGAGGCGCTGCGCACCCTGCTCGGCACCCTGCCGGTGGACTTCCCGGCGGCGGTGCTGGTGGTGCTGCACATCCCGTCGACCGGACGCAGTGCGCTGCCGGAGATCCTCGGCCGGGTCTGCCCGCTGCCGGTCCACCGGGCGGTCGACGGAGCCCCGCTGCGGTCGGGCGTGGTCACGGTCGCCGTTCCCGACCAGCACCTGCTGGTCGTGGAGGACCGCCTGATGCTCTCGCGCGGACCGCGGGAGAACGGCCACCGTCCGGCCGTGGACGCGCTGTTCCGCTCCGCGGCCCGGGCCGCCGGCCCGCGCGTGGTGGCGGTCGTCCTGTCCGGGGCGCTCGACGACGGGACGGCGGGGACGATCGCCGTCCGCGAGCGCGGCGGCGTGTGCGTGGCCCAGGACCCCGAGGACGCGCTCTACCCGAGCATGCCCGTCCACGCCATCGAGGAGGCCGCCGTTGACCACGTGGCCCCGGCGGCGAAGATGGGCCCCCTGCTCCTCGACCTGGTGACCGAGGAGGTCGTGGTGGACCCCCCGGCCGTGACCGAGCTGATGGACAAGGAGGCGGCGATGGCGGAGTTCGATGCCGCCGCGCTGAACGACGACGACCGGCCCGGCGTCCCGTCGGGCTTCGGCTGCCCGTCCTGCAACGGCGCCCTGTTCACGATCACCGAGGGCGGCCTGGAGCGGTACCGGTGCCGCGTGGGCCACGCCTGGTCGCCGGAGGCGTTGGCCGCCGAGCAGTCGGAGGCCCTGGAGGGGGCGCTGTGGATGGCACTGCGCGGGCTCGAGGAGCGGGCGGCGCTGAGCCTGCGCATGAGGGACCGAGCCCGCAGGCGCGGGCACGCGCACACCGCGGACACGTTCTCCCGGCGCCACGACGAGGCGCACGCCGCCGCCCTGCTGATCCGTCGCCTGCTGCGCGGCGGCGAGCTCGAGGGCACCGCCGTGCCCGAGCAGGCGGGGGAGCAGTGACCCGGTGACCCACCAGCAGCCCGGGCCCGACGACGTCGAGAACGGCGTCGAGGACGGGGACGACCTGCCGGCCGACGAGGCGCCGGCGGACCGTGGGGGAGACGTCGACCCCGACTTCGAGGCCCTGCTGGTCTACCTGCGCGAGCAGCGCGGGTTCGACTTCACCGGCTACAAGCGGCCCAGCCTCGTCCGCCGCGTGCGCCGGCGGATGGCCGACGTGGGCATCTCGTCGGTGAGCGACTACCAGGACTACCTGGAGGTCCACCCCGACGAGTTCACGCCGCTGTTCAACACGGTGCTGATCAACGTCACGAGCTTCTTCCGCGACGCCGCGTCCTGGGAGCACCTGCGCGACGACGTCCTCCCCGAGGTCCTGGCCGCGGCGGGGCCGACGATCCGGGTGTGGAGCGCCGGCTGCGCGTCCGGGCAGGAGGCCTACAGCCTCGCGATCCTGCTCGCCGACGTCCTCGGGGCCGACGAGTTCCGGCAGCGGGTGAAGATCTACGCCACGGACGTCGACGAGGAAGCGCTGGCCCAGGCCCGGCAGGCGTCGTTCACCGAGCGGGAGCTGGTCGGGCTGACCCCGGAGCAGGCCGAGACGTACTTCCAGGCCGACGGCGCCCGGTACACCTTCCGCAAGGACCTGCGCCGCTCGGTGATCTTCGGACGCAACGACCTGGTGCAGGACGCCCCGATCTCGCACGTCGACCTGCTGCTGTGCCGCAACACGCTCATGTACTTCAACGCCGAGACCCAGAGCCGGATCCTCGGCCGGCTGCACTTCGCGCTCAACCCGTCGGGGGTCCTGTTCCTCGGCAAGGCGGAGATGCTGCTGTCGCACAACCAGCTCTTCGTCCCGGTCGACCTCACCCGCCGGTTCTTCCGCAAGCGGAGCACGCGACCGGCGCCGGAGCGGCCGGCGGTCCCCGCACAGTCGGCCGACGCGCCGCCGTTCGACGAGCGCAGCCTGTCCCGGCTGCGGCAGGAGGTCATGCTCTCGGCGCCGACCGCCCAGCTCGCGCTCGACGCCGACGGGCGGGTGGCGATGGTCAACCGCCAGGCCGAGCACGTGCTCGGCGTCGAGGACCGGGACGTCGGCCGCCCGTTCCAGGACCTCGAGAGCTCCTACCGCCCGGTCGAGCTGCGGGGCGCGATCGCCGAGGCGGTGGCCGAGCGCCGGCCGGTCTGGCTGCGCGGGGTCGAGCGGCGGCGGCCGGGACAGGAGGTCACCGTCTTCGACGTCCAGGTCCGCCCCCTGTACGGCGAGGGCGGCGCCCTGCTGGGCACCACGATCATCTTCGTCGACGTGACGCAGTACCGGAGGCTGCAGACCGAGCTGGAGTACGCCAACCGGCAGCTCGAGACCGCCTACGAGGAACTGCAGTCGACCAACGAGGAGCTCGAGACCACCAACGAGGAGCTCCAGTCCACGGTCGAGGAGCTCGAGACCACCAACGAGGAGCTCCAGTCGACCAACGAGGAGCTCGAGACCATGAACGAGGAGCTCCAGTCGATGAACGACGAGCTCCACGCGACCAACGAGGAGCTGCGGGGCAGCACCGACGAGGTGACCGCGCTCAACGAGTTCATGGCCGGCGTCCTCGGCAGCTTCCGCGCCGGGGTGGCCGTGGTCGACCCGGCGCTGCGCGTGCTGGCCTGGAACGCCGCCGCCGAGGACCTCTGGGGGATCCGCCAGGACGAGGTGAAGGGCCAGCACCTGCTCAACCTCGACATCGGCCTGCCGGTGTCGCAGCTGCACCCGCTGCTGCGCCGTCAGGTGGCCGAGCAGGGCCCCTCGCACGACACCGTCGAGCTCGACGGCGTCAACCGGCGAGGCCGGCCGGTCCACGTGCGGGTCACCGTCAGCGCCTTCTTCCAGCGGACCGGCGAGCGCGGCGGCGCGGTCATCGTGATGGACCCGAGCGAGCGCTGATCCGGGCGATCACGTCCCGGTCGCCCTCGACGACGAGCCGCGCCAGGTCGCGCAGCTTCACGTTGAGGTGGGAGCTCAGGGTCACCAGCCGGGCGAACGCCTCGTCGGCGTCCACGCCCAGGCGGGCCATCAGCACCCCCTTGGCCTGGTCGATGACGGCCCGGGAGGTCAGCGCGCGCTCCAGGTGCGCGGCGAGGGTGCGCAGCGACTCCCGCTCGCCGACGCTCTGCAGCACCCCGGTCGCCGCGGCGGCCGCCAGCTCGCCGATGCGCCGGTTCGCGGGCCCGAAGGCGTGCGGCCGGGCCCCGTAGATGTTGATGACGCCGATGCTCTCGTCGCCGTCCAGGACGGGGACGGCGAGGACGCTGCGCACGGCGGCGGAGCCGCTGGCCGCGGCCAACCGCGGCCAGCGCTCGTCGGCCGTCACGTCCGGGGTGGTCACCGGCCGCCCGGTGGCGTGCGCGTCCAGACAGGGGCCCTCCTGGACCTGCACCTGCCGGCCGTCGAAGTCCTGGGCCTCCGCCGAGTCGCTGCCCAGCCGCTGGGGGTCCAGGGGAGAGCCGAGGGCGACACTGACCCAGTCGGCGCCGGGGACCGCGCTGCGCACGAGGGTGGCCATCCGGCCGAGCATCCGCTGCCGGTCGGGTTCGGCGACCGGCAGCGCCGAGAGCTGGGAGAAGGCGGCGGCCAGGCCCAGGACGTCGGCCGCACCCGGCTCGCCCCCGTCGTCCGGCCCCGGCTCCGGAGCGGCCGGCGCGACCACCCACTGCACCCGCGCGGCGGACGGGGCGGCAGCGGACCGCTCGGGGAAGCCGAACAGCTCCGACCGCACCTCCGGCCCGGTGCGCGGCCGGACCGTGACCGTCAGGTGCTGCTCGCCGCTGTCCGCCGCGGCGAGCCGGCGCAGGGCGGTGCGGAAGGCGGCGGTGTCCGCCGGCGCCAGGAAGACCGACAGGGGCTTGCCGTGCAGCCGGCCGAAGCCCACGCCCAGGGTCGTGGCCAGCGCGGGGTTGACCTCGAGCAGCTTGCCGTTGCCGTCGGTGAGCGCCAGTCCCAGCGGCACGAGGGCGGCGAGGTGGCTGCGCCAGCGGAGCTCGCTCTCGTGGCGGGCCAGCAGGGAGGCGATCTGCTCCTGCTGGGCGCGCAGCTCCTCGGAGACGACCTGCAGCTCCTCGTCGCGGACGTCGAGGTCGGCGAGCAGGGCGAGGACCTCGTCGACGGAGGCCGGCGGCAGGGCCGGTCCCGGCTCAGGCAGGGCCACCGGGCACCTCCTCCCCGTGCCGGGCGTCCGCCGCGTCCTCCTCGGCGGCGTGCCTGTCCTCCTCGGCCGCGGAACGGTGGCCCTCCGCCCGGCTGCGGTGACCGGCGACGTCGCCGACGCCGGCCCGCGCGGCCGACTCGTGCACCTCCGCCGTCCGCTCGTGCGAGCGGGCCGCGCGCTCGTGGCCCAGGCGCGCGCGCTCGGCCGACTCGCGGGCGTGCTCGGCGGCGAGCGCGGCCTGCGCCCGGGCCTCCTGGACGTCCTCGGCGTCCGGCGGTTCCCCGGCGGTCAGGCGGGCGAGCCGCTCGGAGAGCTCCCGCGTCCGGCGGGCGGCCGTCGCGGCGCGTTCGGCCGCCCTGCGCCCCGGGTCCTCGGGTTCCACGCCGACCCCCTCACGGCCACTCCGTGCACCGTCCGGTGTCCATCTTGCCGACTCCTCGCCGCCGCCGCCGGAGGACGGGGACCCGAACGGTCGGGCGAGCCGGGTCCGGGGCCACTGCCGGTGGAGTGGTGCCGTCCGGCGCCGCGCGGCGGCCGATCGCGAAGACGGCCACGGCGGCGAGGGACACGACCGAGACCCATCGCAGCGCCTCGGCCAGGCCGATCCGGTCGGCGAGCACCCCGACGACCAGGGGACCCGCGGTCAGGCCGAGCAGGTTGCCGGCCAGGGCGAGTACGCCGAGCGCGCCGGCCCGGACGGAGGCGGCGGTCAGGGACACGACCAGCGCGCCGGCCGGACCGGTGGTGCCGGCGGTGGTGAGGGCCCCGGCGGCGAGCAGGGCCAGCTGTGCCGGCCCCGGCGGGAGGGAGAAGGCGAGGCCGAGCAGGAGCAGCGACGACGCGGAGCAGACGAGGGCGGTCGTCCACGTGCGCCGCGGTGCGGCGCGGGCCAGCCGGTCGGCGAGCACCCCGCAGCCGATCATGCCGATGCCCATGACCAGGACGAGGGCCGCGGCCAGCCCGGCGGCGGCTCCCAGCGGCACCCGGTACGTGCGCTCCAGGTAGCTGGGCAGCCACGTCAGCAGCGCCCCGGCGACGAGGAGCTGCAGGCCGTTGCCGACGTAGGCGCAGACGACCGCCGGCGGGGAGACCAGGGCCGACAGCCGCACCCGCCGACCCGTGGTGCCCGCGGGCGCGCCGGACGCCCCGTCGACCTGCTCGTGCCGGGCCAGCTGCTCGTCGGTGACCAGCCGGTGGTACAGCGCGACGAGGACGAACCCGATCGCCGCCATGGCCGCCACCGACCACCGCCAACCGAACCGGGCGGCCAGGGCGCCGCCGAGCGCGATGCCGAGCACGGCGCCGAAGGAGGCGCCGGCGGTGAAGGCACCGGCCAGCGTCGCGCGGCGGTCGGCCGGGAACAGGCCGAGGACGAGGGCGAGGCCGACGCTGGCGTACGCGGCCTCCCCGACCCCGACCAGCGCTCGCGCGGCGAGCAGCTGCCCGTAGTCCGCGGCGAGGGCCGAGCCCAGGGTGGCCAGACTCCACCCGGCGGCCATGGCGGTGACGGCCCGCCGGCGGCCGAGCCGGTCGGCCAGCACCGACAGGGGCACGGTCAGCACGGCCACGGTCAGCGGCACGACGCTGCTCAGCGCGGCGATCCGGGTGTCCGACAGCCCCCACTCCGCCTTGAGCTGGGGGAAGACGGCCGCCAGGACCTGTCGGCACATGAAGTCCGAGAGCAGCAGCGCGAAGGACAGGGTGAAGACGATCCGCGGGAAGGCCGGGCGGGCCCCACCCGCGGCCGGGGACGGCGCGGCCGGTGGCGCGGTCACCCACGGGACCCGGACGTGGCGTCGGCCCGGGACCGGCTGCGCCACTCGCTGGCCGTGGTGCCGAACTGCCGGCGGAACCAGGTGGAGAAGGTGCTGGGGGCGGCGAAGCCGAGCAGCCGGGAGACCTCGGTCAGCGAGTAGCCGTCGTTGGCGAGGTGGCGCTCGGCGTGCCGGGCGCGGGTGGCCTGCACGATGCCGGTGAAGGTCTCGCCGGCCTCGGCGAGGTGCCGGTGCACGGTGCGCGGCTGGACGCCGAGGGTGCGGCTGATCTGGGTCATCGAGCACCGACCCAGCGGCAGGGTCAGGTCGACCAGTGCCCGGACCTGGTCGACCGCGGTCGCCGCGCGGGGGGAGGCGATCGACTCGAGCAGCGGCTGGGTGTAGGGCCGCAGCACCGGGTCGGAGGTCACCGTCGCGGCGTCGAGGTCGCGCGCGGGGAAGACCACACCGGTGAACGCCTGCTCGAACCGGAGCCCGGGGCCGAAGACCTCGTGGAACGGGCCGCGATCGGCCGGTGCCCGGTGGGCGAAGCAGGTCGTCAGCGGCTGCCAGTCGGCACCGATCAGCGCGCGGACGACCCCGACCAGGCCGGCCACGGTGAGGTCGAGCGCCTGGCGGGCCGGGACGGGCTCACCGATCTCCAGCCACGTCTGCACCGTGGCCAGGCCGTCGTGCTCGACCAGGCGCAGGTCGAGGATCGGGTTGAAGACGTGCTCGTAGCGGATCAGCAGGTCCAGGGCGCTGCGCAGGTCGGGCTCCTCCCGGAGCACCACGCTGATCGGGCCCAGCGTCGACAGCCGGCGCATCCCCGCCATCCGGACACCGAAGTCCTCGCGGCCGGACTCGGCCGCGGCCGACTCCAGCAGCCGGGCGACCCGCACGGCGGGGATCCACTCGTCCTGCATCGCCAGACCGCCGATGTCCAGGCCCACGCCCGCCATCGACCGCTCCGGGTCGAGGCCGCACGAGCGGGCCACCTCCGGGAAACCCGTCAGCGCGGCGTAGCGGACGAGACGGTCCATCGGTCCCCCCTGCGCTGTCCGAAAACAGCAAGTACACCGTCCGGATCGCTGAAGCGGGGGCCCGGTCGCCTCCCTATCGTCGCGCGCACCGGCAGCGGGCGGCGCAGGCCCCGCCGACCTGCCGGAGCGGAACCGGATCCAGGAGCCCGGCCGCGCGCTCCCACGCCGCGGCCGGACCGGACGGAGCGAGGCACAGCGATGCAGCACCCCTCGAGCGGCGCCGGTGCGGTCCGCGCCGACGCGACGCCGACCCTGAGTGAGCGGGACCTCGAGACGCTCCGGCACCTCGCCGCCGGGAGGTCGACGGGACAGATCGCCGCCGCCATGTCGATCTCGACCAACACCGTCCGCGGCCGCGTGCGCCGGCTCCTGGGCAAGCTCGCCGTCTCCGACCGCGACCGCGTCGTGGACGCGGCGCGTGCCCTGGGCGCGTTCTGACGCCGGTCAGCGGAGGCCGGCGCCCGCCGGCTCACTCGTGCGGTCTCCGGACCGCCTCCACCGCGACCCCGAGCACGGCTCCCGTACCGATGCACCCGGCGAGGAAGCGCGCCGCGTCCCGGTGCCACCGCGAACTGGTGGAGCCGCTGCCGCGAGAGGTCGTCGTCCGCGTCGTCGACGTGCGCACTGCTGCGTCCATGGCCGACACCGTCCCGCCGGATCGGCGCCGCCGACTCACCCGGGAGGGATGGGATGACGGGTGGGCTCGCACGGGGTGCAGCGGGTCCCCGGCCGGACGTCATCATGGGACACCGGAGGTCCGGTCCCGGACCCGTCCACCGACCGCCGGCCCGCCCGCCCCGCGGACCCTCCCGCATCGGGCCGGGCCCGATCGCCCGAACCCCGGAGAACACCCTGACCAGCACGTCCCACGGCGCCCCGACACCGCCCACGGCCTCCGAGGCGGCGACCGAACGCCAGAGCACCGACCCGGCGCCGACCGGACCGTCGCTGCCCGGCCCGGCCGGCGACGCCGACCGGCTGGTCCACTGGCGGACCGCCGGGACCAGCGTCGTGCTGGCCCTGGACCCGGTCGGTGGTCTGCTGCCCCAGGTCGTGTACTGGGGCGCCGACCTGGGGGACCTCCCCGCCGACGCCCTCGCCGGGCTGGGCCGGGCCGCGGCGCCGTCGGTGGGGGACCACCCGACCGACGTGGTGCGCCGGCTGACCCTGCTGCCCGAGCACGCGAGCGGCTGGGTCGGCCGGCCCGGCCTGGAGGGCTCGCGCGCCGGCCGGGACTGGTCACCGGCGCTGCGGCTCCGCTCCCGCGAGGTCGCCGTCACCGCCGAGGGGACCACCCGGCTCGTGGCCCGCGCGGACGACCCGGTCGCCCGGCTGGAGGTGGTGCTCGAGCTCGAGCTCACCGCCTCCGGCCTGCTGCGGGCCCGGGCCGCGGTCACGAACACGGCCGAGGGCGACGCCGCGGCTGCCGACGGCGGCGAGCCGTTCCGCCTCGATGCCCTCCGGCTGGTCCTGCCGGTGCCGCCGCAGGCCGGCGAGCTGCTCGACTTCACCGGCCGGCACACCCTCGAGCGGGTGCCGCAGCGCACCCCCTTCACCGCGGGCCTGCACTCCCGGGAGGTGCGCAACGGCCGCACCGGGCTCGACGCGGTGCACCTGCTCTGCGCCGGCACCCCCGGCTTCTCGTTCCGCGCGGGCGAGGTGTGGGCGGTGCACCTGGGCTGGTCGGGCAACCAGGTGCACTACGCCGAACGGCTGCACAACGGGGCGCGCGCGCTCGGCGCCGGCGAGCTGCTGCTGTCGGGCGAGGTCGAGCTGGCGGCCGGGGCCACCTACACCTCCCCGTGGCTGTACGCCTCCCACGGGCAGGGTCTGGACGAGGTCGCCGGCCGGTTCCACGCGTGGCTGCGGGCCCGGCCGACCCACCCCGCCCGGCCGCGGCCGGTGACGCTCAACACCTGGGAGGCGGTGTACTTCGACCACGACCTCGGCCGGCTCACCGAGCTCGCGGAGATCGCGGCCCGGCTGGGCATCGAGCGGTTCGTCCTCGACGACGGCTGGTTCGGCTCCCGCCGGGACGACACCTCCGGGCTGGGGGACTGGCGCGTCTCGGCCGACGTCTGGCCCGAGGGCCTGCACCCGCTGGTCGACCGGGTGCACGAGCTGGGCATGGAGTTCGGGCTGTGGGTGGAGCCGGAGATGGTCAACCTGGACTCCGAGCTGGCCCGCGCGCACCCGGAGTGGCTGTTCAGCGCCGGCGGGCGGGTCGGCGACCCCTCCCGCAACCAGCACGTGCTCGACCTGACCCACGCGGGCGCCTACGAGCACGTCCGCTCCCACCTGCAGGCGCTGCTCGACGAGTACGCCATCGCCTACCTGAAGTGGGACCACAACCGCTACCTCGTCGACGCCGGGCACACCCCCGGCGGCGAGCCGGGGGTGCACGGGCAGACCCGTGCCACCTACCGGCTGCTCGACGAGCTGCGGGCGGCCAACCCGGGCCTGGAGATCGAGTCCTGCGCCTCCGGCGGCGGTCGGGTGGACCTGGGGATCCTGCAGCGCACCGACCGGGTGTGGGCGTCGGACACCAACGACGCGCTCGAGCGGCAGGGCATCCAGCGGTACACGCAGCTGCTGCTGCCGCCGGAGCTGGTCGGCACCCACGTCGGGCCGCCGCGCTCGCACACCACCGGCCGCACCCACGACCTGTCCTTCCGCGCCGGCACCGCGCTGTGGGGGCACATGGGTGCCGAGTGGGACCTCGCCGGTGCCTCACCCGAGGACCGCGAGGAGCTGGCCGCGTGGATCGCGCTGCACAAGGAGCTCCGCCCGCTGCTGCACCGCGGCACCGTCGTCAACGGCGACCACCCCGACCCCACCGTGCAGGTGCACGGGGTCGTGGCAGCCGACGGCGGGGACGCCCTCTTCGCGCTGGTCGCCGTCGGCCGCTCGGTGACCTGGCCGCCGGGGCCCGCCCGCCTGCCGGGTCTGGACCCCGACCGCCGCTACCGGGTGCGGCTGCAGCCCCCGGGCACCGACACCGGCGGCGCCTGGCCCGGCCTGCCGCCGTGGTGCGCCGGCGAGGCCGGCGTCGGTGAGGCCGGCGTCGTGCTCACCGGCCGCGGCCTGGCCGTGGCCGGCCTGCAGGTCCCGCCGGTGCACCCCGAGCACCTGCTGCTGGTCCGCTGCACGGCGGTCGAGGACGGCTGACCCCGGCGCCCCTACGACCGGGGTGAGATGCGGCCCCACTCCGCTGGAGCGCACTCCCCACGCTGAGGCAGCCCGCGGGCGGTGGTGTAGCGGCGCGTCCGGGGCAGGTCCGGCGCCACGCTGAGCACCCCGGAACAGCCGCCGGCCGCCGCGGCGCCGGCAGGCCGTGTCCGATCCGCGTCGTGCCGGACCGGCGCGACGCGGATCGGAGCCGGGCCCGTGCGGCATGGTGTGCGGCTCGGTCGGGGTAAGGGCCCGCCGAGGCCGCGGACCGATGGCAGCGGGAGGAACGGCTCATGTCCGAGATGTCGGACTTCAACGAGCGGCTGGCCGCGATCGCCCGCGATCTGGTCAACGAACCGGACATGCAGCACACGCTGCAGCGGGTCGTCGAGACCGCCGCGCAGAACCTCGACGGCGAGGTCTGGTCCAGCGTGTCGCTGGTCAAGGACCGCCACGAGGTGCGTACCCCGGCCGCCAGTGACGACCGTGCGGAGCGGGCCGACCACCTGCAGTACGACCTGGAGGAGGGGCCGTGCCTGGACGCGATCTGGGAGCAGGAGACCTTCCAGATCGACGACATGACCGCCGAGGAGCGCTATCCCCGCTGGACCCGGGCGGTCGCGGAGCAGACCGGCATCCGCAGCAGCCTGTCGCTGCAACTCTTCACCGACGCGGAGCAGAACAGCCTCGGTGCGCTCAACCTCTACTCGCCGGAGCCGAGCGCCTTCGACGCGGAGACCCGGGGCGAGGCGCTGGCGTTCGCCGCCCAGGCCGCGGTCGCGCTGCGCAGTGCCCAGATCGAGGAGAACCTGCGCTCGGGGATGGCCACTCGCAACCTGATCGGGATGGCCCAGGGCATCGTGATGGAGCGGTTGCGGCTCACACCGGACCAGGCGTTCGGGGTGCTCAGCCGGCTGTCGCAGGAGAGCAACACCAAGCTGCGGGACGTGGCGCGGCGGCTGGTGGAGACCGGGGAGGTCCCCGCCCGGCGGCAGCGCTGAGTCGGGGGCGACCCGGTGGCCACGGGTTAGGACCACCGGGTCTGGACCGCGCAGGACCCCGGGATCCTGCGCGATCGTCCTGGTGAGCTACCCCCCGGCGCCGCCTGGGACATCATGCTGCCGGCGTGGCTTCCTCGGCCCCGCTCGCAGGATGCCGTCTCACCCTGACCGTGAGGGGGCCCCGGCGTCAGCCGGGGCCGCGCCCGTCGAGGGCCGCGTCGAGGGTGACCGCCGCGTCGATGAGGGCCAGGTGGGTGAACGCCTGCGGGAAGTTGCCGATCTGCTCGCCGGTGAGGGCGATCTCCTCGGAGTACAGGCCCACGTGGTTGCCGTAGGTCAGCATCTTCTCGAACGCCGTCCGGGCCTCCTCCAGCCGACCGGAGCGGGTGAGCGCGTCCACGTAGGCGAAGGTGCACAGCGAGAACGTGCCCTCCGAGCCGCGCAGCCCGTCCGGGGAGGCCTCGGGGTCGTAGCGGTAGACCAGGCTGTCGGTGACCAGCTCGTCGTCCATCGCCGCCAGGGTCGAGCGCCACAGCGGGTCCCGGCCGTCGACGAAGCCGACGGTCGGCATGCGCAGCAGCGCCGAGTCGAGCACGTCGGTGTCGTAGTGCTGCACGAACGCCCCGCGCGTGGTGTGGAAGCCGCGCTCGAGCACCTGCTCGTAGATCCGGTCCCGTGCGGCGCGCCAGCGGTCGACGTCGGCGGGCCGGCCGTGCTCCGTGGCCATCCGGATGCCGCGGTCGAAGGCCACCCAGCTCATCACCCGCCCGTAGGTGAACGCCTGCCGGCCGCCCCGGGTCTCCCAGATGCCCTCCTCCGGCTGGTCCCAGTTGTCGGCGAGCCAGTCCAGCACCCGGCTGGTCGCCGTCCAGCCCTGGTGGGACAGCGGCAGCCCGGCCCGGACGCCGGCGTAGACGCTGTCCAGGGCCTCGCCGTAGATGTCGAGCTGCAGCTGCTCGGCCGCGCCGTTGCCGATGCGGACCGGCGCCGAGCCCCGGTACCCGCGCCAGTGGTCGAGCTCGTCCTCCTTGAGGTCGGAGGAGCCGTCGATCCGGTACATGATGTTGAGCGGTCCGCTGTCGCTGTCGAGCCGCTCGCGGATCCGCTCGCCCAGCCAGGACCCGAAGCGCGCCGCCTCGTCGGTCAGCCCGAGCTTGAGCAGCGCGTGCACCGAGAACGAGGCGTCGCGCACCCACGTGTAGCGGTAGTCCCAGTTGCGCTCCCCGCCGACCTGCTCGGGCAGCGCCGCGGTGGGCGCCGCGACGATGCCGCCCGAGGGGGCGTAGGTCATCAGCTTCAGGGTGATCGCCGAGCGCTGGACGGCCTCCCGCCACCGCCCGGTGTAGGTGGACCGGCCGATCCAGGAGCGCCAGTGGGCCACGGTCGCGTCGAAGAGGGCCTGCACCTCGTCGGGGTGGATCTCGCGGGGCGGCCCGTCGGCGTCGGTCTCCAGGACGACGCCGCGCGTCTGGCCCGCGACCAGGCTCACCGTGCCGCGCAGGTCGGTGTCCTCCACGCGCACGTCGGCCAGCCGCTCGTCCTCCGGCGCGCGCACGACGTGCAGCGTCAGCCGCTGGCCGTTCGCCACGAAGACGGCGCCGGGGTCGCTGAGCTCCAGGCGGTGCGGGTGCCGGCCGTAGTCGAAGCGGGGGGCCACCTCGACCTCGAAGGTCATCCGGCCGCGCACGCACTGGACCATGCGCACGATCCGGTGCCGATCGGTCGCGGTGTCGCCGGCGGGCGGCATGAAGTCGAGGACCTGGCCCAGGCCGGCGTCGGTGAAGAACCGGGTGACCAGGACGGCGGTGTCCGGCAGGTACATCTGCGTCGAGGTGTACTCCACGCCCGCCGGGCGGATGCGGAAGTGCCCGCCGCGCTCGTCGTCGAGCAGCGCGCCGAAGACGCTGGGGGAGTCGAACCGGGGGGAGCAGAACCAGTCGATCGACCCGTCGGTCGTCACCAGTGCAGCGGTCTGCAGGTCGCCGATCAGGCCGTGTCCGGAGATGGCGGTCTCGAGGCTGACGGTCTCGGTCATGCCGGCGACCGTGGCCCACGGGAGGTCGCGGCGGCCTCATCCAGCAGGGGTGAGCCGCCCCGTCCGCGCCCGGCAGGACCGCGGACCACCCGGCGCGGACGAGCGCCGGTCGTTCCGTGCCCGCGGGCGTCCCGGCACACTGGCCGCCGTCGGCGAGCGAGCGCGCAGGAGGGACGGGCGGATGGACACGGCACCGTCGCGGACCCCGCCGCCCGAGGAGCGGCTGGCCGGCCGGCTGGCGGCCGGCCCCCCGCCCGGGGAGGCGCCCGCGCGGGCGACCGCGGTGCGCCTGCTCCGGGACCTCGGGCGGATCGACCGGGCCCTCTACCGGGCCGTGGCCGGGACGCGCACGCCCGCCCTCGACCGCCCGGTGCGCCGGCTGTCGCGGCTGGCGGACTTCTCGCGGCTGTGGATGGCGGTCGCCGGGGTGATGGCCCTCGCCGGCGGTCGCACCGGGCGACGGGCCGCCGCCGCGGGCCTGACGGCGGTGGCGGTGGACTCCGCCGTCGTCAACGCCGGTTTCAAGCTCGCCGCGCGCCGCCGGCGGCCCGACCGGGACCTGGCCGGCGTGCCGGAGGCCCGGTGGGTGCCGATGCCGCACTCGGCGTCGTTCCCGTCCGGCCACACCGCCTCGGGCTTCGCGTTCGCCACGGCGGTCGCGCAGATCGTGCCCGCGGCCGCCGCGCCCCTGCGCACCCTCGCCGCCGCGGTCGGCTACTCGCGGGTCCACACCGGCGTGCACTACCCGGCCGACGTGGTCATCGGGGCGATGATCGGTGTCGCCGTCGGCGAGGCCGTCGGGTGGGGGCTGTGGCGGGTCGAGGTCGCCCCGCGGTTCCGCCCGCCGCGCCCGGGGCGCTGACCGGTCCTCCGTGCCGCGGCGCGGGCCCGGGTCAGTGGACCAGCGCCTTGAGGAGGATGAGCCCGGCCCCGACGAGCGCGACGAGGGCGCCCTTGAGCAGTGCCCGGCGGGGCGGGGCTCCGGCGAAGCGGGCCGCCCAGTAGCCGTAGAAGCCGATCAGGCCCAGCCCCGACCACTTGGCGACGGAGAACGCGGTGCCGACCTCGAACACGCCCAGCGCGGCGAGCAGGAAGAAGACCGCGGGGAAGGCGACCCCGAAGCCGACCGCCGCGGCGTCCTCCACCATGTGCCCGACCTGGCCGCGGGTGACCGGTCGGCGGGTGCTCGTCTCGGTGCCCACGACCTCGCTGTAGACCTCGGCCAGGGCGACCGCCAGGGCCGTGCCGAGCAGCCAGACGGCCATGACGCCCGGCGCCGGCGGGTGGGTCTCGAGCGCCACGACCAGCGCCAGCCCGATGATCGAGCCGTAGACCACCCGGCCGACCTGCCGCGATCCGAGGTGCGTCTCCAGGCTCGCCCGCATGGCCCGCAGCCTCCCCGGGCCGGCCCGGCGGGACACCGTCCGCTGCGGAGGATGTGGGGAGCGGTCAGCCGACCGCGCCGGGGACGACGGCGAACAGCCGCTCGCGCACGGACTCGCGGACCTGCAGCACCTCCTCGACGCGGGCCAGCTGCTCCGGGGACGCGGGCAACCCGTACACGTCGCGGAGGAACCGGGGCAGGTCCGCCCGGTAGTCGTGCTGCCAGGCCCCGAACGGCCCCGACGTCTGCGCGTTCTTCATGTCGACCAGGCTCTGGAAGAAGGTCGTCAGCGGGCGCCACCGCATGGCCGGGGGGATGCCGCGGGGGCTCGCGCCGGCGACCGGCTCCGGCTTCGGCCGGGAGGGCCCCAGCCACTCGGGCGGGTACCAGAGCAGGTCGGGACCGAACTTCGTCACCCCGTCGTTGTCGTGGCTGACCAGCACGAAGCGCGGCGGTGCGCCGCGCTCCCCGGCCAGGGCGGCGTACTGGTCGTGGTCGTTGACGACGGCGACGGCGGCGGGGTCGACGTCGAGGCGGTCCCCGCGGGTGACCTCGCGCATCCACCCGCTGCCGTACGGGGTCCCGATCCACAGCGCCCGGTCGATGCCCATGGCGTCGAGCTCCAGCGTCCCCCAGTGCAGGAACACGTCCTGGCTGGTGTGGGCGCCGAGGCTCTCGCCGAAGACCGCCACGCGCGGGCGGGGGCCGGGCCGGTCCCGGAGCCGCTGCAGCACCCGCAGCCACAGCAGCCGGTTCTGCTCCCGGGCCGCGGGCACCATGCCGAGGGACAGCGGTGACGGGCGGCGCGAGTACTGCAGGGCCACCGTGGCGACGTCACCGAGCGCGAGGTACTGCAGCGCCGCGACGGCGACGTAGTTGACGTAGCCGGTCCCGGTCGGCGAGACGAGGACCAGCAGCGACCGGTCGAGCGCACCGGTCCGCTCCAGCTCGGCCATCGCGAGGTCCACCCGGGCGCGTGGGGTCGGCGCGTTGTCCAGGCCGACGTACACCTGCACGGGAGCGGCGCGCGGGGGCGTGCCCATCACGGTCTCGATCGACAGGTCCGGCACGCCGGCCGGGAGGTCGGGCACCGGCTGCGGGCGGACCGAGGCCAGGGCGTGCAGCCGGCCGTCGCGCCCCATGCCCTCCCAGGCGACGAGGCTGCCGGGACCGCCGCTGACCGTCGGCGGCACCCACCGGTCGCCCTCACCGGACTCGAACACCGGGACGTCGACCGACGTCCGCGCCTCGATCCGCCGCATCGCCCGGTGCCAGACCGCGGAGACGCCGGCCCCCAACCCGGCGAGGGAGACCGCGTGGCCGGCGAGGCGCCAGAGGCCGGGCGGCCCGGGCAGCACCGCGGCCAGCCGGCGGGCGGCGAGGTCGGACAGCGCGTGCTCGGCGTAGCCGACCCCGGCGAGGCACCCGACGACCCCCGCGGCGACGCCGAGGGACGACAGGCGCGGGGGAGCGTCGGCCCCGCCGGTCCGCTCGGCCTGCTCGCCCGCGCGCAACCGGTCCACGACGTAGGCGGTGCCCAGGCCGACCGGCACCGCGAGCGGGACGGCGGCGAGGCGGCCGTGCAGCCGCAGGCGGTCGTCGAGCGCCCGCGTCCCCGCCTGGGCGCCGCCCAGCAGCGCGCCGCCGAGGCCGGTCGCGCCCAGCCGCCAGGCCGCCTGGCGGACGATGCCGCGGAGCGGGTCCTCGGCGCGCGGCGGGAACGCCCGCAGCGCCGCCAGGCCGAGGGGCACGGCCGCGCAGTCGGCCGCGATCGTGGCGGCCCGCCGCGCGGACGGCGGTGCCGCCCCGCCGACGGCGACCCGGACGGCGCTCTCCAGCGCCTCCTGCGTCCCGACCGTGAGCAGGTGGTGCAGGCCCGTGCCCAGCCCGGTCACCAGCCCCTGGTCCACCGCGCTGCGCGGGGAGAGGGAGGGGGCGAAGGTGCCGGGGGCCATCGCCGCGGCCACGACCAGCCCGACGTCGAGCGCGGTGCTCGTGCCGGGAGACCGTCCGCGGCTGTGCCGTCCCGGTCGGGGTCGCGTGCGTCCCATGCGCGGATGGTGCGCCGGGCGGGGCGGCTGCGGTTCATCCTCCGCGTAGGAGTCCGGCCGCCCGGACGGCCCCTAGGGTCGGTCGCCGGACGAGCGGAGCGCGGCATGACGGCGGAACCGACGGCGAGGCCCGCACGGGCCGGGGCGCCGACCGTTCCGCCGCCGCGCGACGAGCCGGCACCGGACCGGGACGTCCCCCGGCGCAGGCGCCTGCGCCCCTCCTGGCCGCGCTACACCTGGAGCGGCACGGTCGGTGCCCTGCTGTTCGGCTGCAGTGCGCTGACGCCGTCGCTGCTGCCCCGGGGCTGGGTGCTGCAGGGGCTGGTCGCCGGCATCACCGCGGCCATCGGTTACGGCGTGGGCGTCACGGCGGCCTGGTTCGTCGCCGAGGTCACCGAGCGCCGGCTCTCGGCCGGTGCCCGGCGCCGCGCGTGGCGGGTGCTCGCCGTCGCGGGCCCGCTGCTGTGCCTGGTCGCGCTGTGGCTCGGCGCGGGGTGGCAGCGGGACGTGCACCGGCTGGTGGGCCTCGACCCGCCGGAGGGCTGGTCGGCGATCGGCGTCGTCGTCGTGGCGGTGCTGCTGTTCGCCCTGCTGGTCGCCGTCGCCCGCGGGATCCGGGCACTGGCCCGCTGGCTCGTCCGGACCCTCGGCCGCCTCCTGCCCCGGCGCATCGCCCGTCCGCTCGGCGTCGCCGCGGTCACCGTGCTGGTGGTCTTCCTGCTCAACGGCGTGCTGTTCCAGGGCCTGGTCGAGGCGATGAACTCCGCGTTCAGCGTCCGGGACGACGGCACGGAGGAGGGCGCGGTGGAGCCGACCGCGCCGGAGCGGTCGGGCAGCCCGGACTCCCTCGTGGAGTGGGAGGACCTGGGCCTGCAGGGCCGCAACTTCACCGGCACCGGGCCGACCCCGGAGGAGCTGCGGGCCTTCTCGGGCCGCCCGGCCGAGCAGCCGGTGCGCGCCTACGTCGGGCTGGCGTCGGCCGAGGACGCCGACGACCGCGCGGCGCTCGCCGTCCGCGAGCTGGAGCGGGCCGGCGGGTTGGACCGCGCCGTCCTCGTGGTGGTGACGACCACCGGGACCGGCTGGGTGGACCCGGCTGCCAGTGCCGCGCTGGAGTACGAGTTCAACGGCGACACCGCGATGGTCGCGGTGCAGTACTCCTACCTGCCCAGCTGGCTGTCCTTCCTCGTCGACCAGGCGAAGGCGCGGGACGCGGGCCGGGCGCTGTTCGACGCGGTGTACGGCGCCTGGGCGCAGCTGCCCGAGCGCAGCCGGCCGCAGCTGTACGTCTTCGGGGAGAGTCTGGGCACCTTCGGCGGTGAGGCGGCCTTCAGCGGGATCGCCGACGTCCGCAACCGCACCGACGGCGTGCTGTGGGCCGGGCCGCCGAACTTCAACGAGCTGTGGCGGGGGCTGGTCGCGGACCGGGAGGCCGGTTCGCCGGAGTGGCTGCCCGTCTACGACGAGGGCCGCACCGTGCGCTTCGCCGACGAGTCGCCGGACCTCTCCGGGCCGCCGGGGCCGTGGGAGGAACCGCGGGTGGTCTACCTGCAGAACGCCTCCGACCCGATCGTCTGGTGGTCGCCGCGGCTGCTCCTCGACCGCCCGGACTGGCTGGAGGGGGAGCGCGGTCCCGACGTCTCCGACGACGTGGTGTGGCTGCCGTTCGTCACCTTCTGGCAGGTCACCGCGGACATGGCGTTCTCGACCGGCGTCCCCGACGGCCACGGCCACAAGTACCAGGCCGACTACGTCGACGCCTGGGCGGAGGTCGCGCGGCCGCCCGGCTGGACCGACGCCGACACCGACCGGTTGCGGTCCCTGGTCGGCGGTGGCTGACCGGGGGGCGGGGTGACCACCTCCGCCGGGCGGCGCGGGCGGCACCGCCTGGTCTCCGGCGCGCTCGTGCTCGTGCTCGCCGCCGTCAACGTCGTCGACCACACGGTCCACCCGCCCTGGTGGGTGCGCGCCCTGACGGGTGTGGGCCTGGTCGCCTGGGCCCGCCTCGAGGGGCTGACCTGGTCGCAGCTGGGACTGGGCCGGGACCGCCTCGGGGCGGGGTGCCGGTGGGCGCTGGGCGCGATCGGCCTCGTCGCCGGGGTCTACGTGGTCGGCGTGCTGTTGCCGCTCACCCGGCCGGCGTTCATGGACGTCCGGTACGACCTGCCACCGCTCGAGGCGCTGCACAAGGCGTTCGTGACCATCCCGCTCGGCACCGTGGTGCTCGAGGAGCTCGCCTTCCGGTCCGTCCTCTGGGGCGTCCTCGCGCGGCACCTGCGCCCGTGGCAGGTCCTGGTCACGACGTCGGTGCTCTTCGGGTTCTGGCACGTCATCCCGGCGCTGCGCGTCGGCGAGACCAACCGCGGGGTGTCGGAGGCGGTCGGCGGGTCCGGCAGCGCCGCCCTGGTCCTCGGGACGGTCGCGCTCACGACGGTCGGGGGACTGGTCTTCGGTGAGATGCGCCGCCGCAGCGGCAGCGTGCTGGCCGCCGCCGGGGCGCACTGGGCGACCAACGCCCTGGGCGTGCTGTTCGGGCTGGTGGCGTGGCGCCTGGACCGGCAGGGGTGACCCGCTCGTCATCCGCGACGGATGAGGTCCGGTACCCGGGGTGCCCGCCACACTCGGGCCGCCTGCCAGGGGACCACCACCTGCCAGGGGACCACGGTGCTAGGAGGCCCGAGATGACGGTGACCGCCGCGGTGGTCGTCGCGGGGGACGACGGTCCGGCCGGCGGCCCGGTGCCGACCGGCGACCCGTTCGTCGAGGCCCTGGTCGAACGGCTGCACGCCGAGTACGGCGTGGACCGGCAGGAGATCCGCTCCTCGGCGCTCGAGGTGCTCGCGACCTTCGCCGGGGCCCCCGTGCAGGCGTTCGTCCCGATCCTGGTGGAGAAGCGGCTGCGCGCGACGTACCGGGCCCGGCGGGACGAGCGGAGGACGGCGCTCCCCGCCGGCCGACCCCTCCCGTGAGCCGGGCCCCGCGCCTGGTGCCGCCCGGGGCCCAGGCGCTCCGCGGGTACCACCGTCCCTGGCTGGCGAAGGACCTCCTGGCCGGGGTGGTGCTCACCGCGCTGCTCGTGCCGCAGGGCATGGCCTACGCGGAGCTCGCCGGACTGCCGCCGATCACCGGCCTGTACACCTCGATCACCTGCCTGCTCGCCTACGCCGTGTTCGGACCGTCGCGGATCCTGGTGCTCGGCCCGGACTCCTCCCTCGGCCCGATGATCGCCGCCACGGTGCTGCCGCTCGTGGTCGCCGGCGGGGACCCGGAGCGGGCCGTGGCGCTGGCCTCGGTGCTCGCGCTCCTGGTGGCCGCGATCATGCTCGCGGCGGCGTGGGCGGGGCTGGGCTTCGTGGCCGACCTGCTGTCGAAGCCCACGATGATCGGCTACCTGAACGGGCTGGCGCTCACCATCCTGGTCGGCCAGCTGCCCAAGCTCCTCGGCTTCTCCGTCGACGCCGACGGGCTGGTCGGGGAGGCCACCGGCTTCGTGGCGGGCGTCGCCGGCGGGGAGGTCGTGCCGGCCGCGGCGGCGGTCGGGATCGGCGGCGTCCTGGTGGTCCTCGGGCTCCAGCGCTGGCTGCCCAAGGTGCCCGCCGTCCTCGTGATGGTGGTCCTGGCGATCGGCGCCACGACGGTCTTCGACCTCGGGGCCCGTGGCGTGGGCCTGGTCGGCGAGCTGCCGCAGGGCTTCCCGCCGCTGACCGTGCCGAGCGTCGGCTGGTCGGACCTGGGCCCGCTGGTGGCCGGTGCGTTCGCGATCGCCCTGGTGGCGCTGGCGGACACCATCTCGACCGCGTCGGCGTTCGCGGAGCGCACCGGGCAGGAGGTCCGGGGGAACGCGGAGATGGCCGGCATCGGCGCGGCGAACCTCGCCGCCGGGCTGTTCCAGGGGTTCCCGGTCAGCACCAGCGCGTCCCGGACGGCCGTGGCCGAGCGCGCCGGCGCCCGTTCCCAGCTGACCGGGGTCACCGGGGCCGTGCTCATCCTGCTGATGATCCTGCTGCTGCCGGGCCTGTTCCGGAACCTGCCCGACGCCGCCCTGGCCGCGGTCGTCGTCACCGCCGCGCTCTCGCTGGCCGACCTCCCGGCCGCTGCCCGGCTGTGGCACCAGCGCCGGGTCGAGTTCAGCCTGTCGGTCGCCGCGTTCGCCGGGGTGGCGCTGCTCGGGGTGCTGCCCGGTATCGCGATCGCGGTCGGCCTGTCGATCCTGAACGTCTTCCGCCGTGCCTGGCGGCCCTACTCGACGACCCTCGGCCGCGTGGACTCCGTGCGGGGCTACCACGACGTCCGCTCCTACCCGGACGCGCAGATGCTCCCCGGGCTGGTCGTCCTCCGCTTCGACGCCCCGCTGTTCTTCGCCAACGCCAAGACCTTCCGCGACGCGGTCCTGGCGCTCGCGCGCAGCGAGCCGGCGCCCCGGTGGATCGTCGTCGCCGCCGAGCCGGTCACCGACGTTGACACCACCGCCGCCGACGTGCTCTTCGACCTCGACCGCCTGCTGGACCGGCGCGGGCAGACGCTGGTCTTCGCCGAGCTCAAGGACCCGGTGCGGGCCAAGATCGAGCGCTACGGGCTCACGCAGGAGATCGAGCCGAAGCACTTCTTCCCGACCGTCGGCGCCGCGGTGGAGGCCTTCCGCGTGCGGACGGGAGCGCGCTGGCCCGACGAGCCGGCTCCCGCGCCCGGTCCCGCGGTGCTGCCGGAGCCGGCGACCCCGCTGCCGTCACCGGCCACCCCGGCCGGCGAGCACCGCACCTGACCGGCAGTCCGCGGGCGTCAGGCGTCCGTGGTCGTGGACGTGGTCGTGGACGTGGCCGGACGCTCCGAGGCCGTCGCCGCCGGGCGGGAGACGCGCTCCGCGCTCATCCCCGGGACCGGCCGGCCGGCCGCGAGGGCCCACAGCGCCGCCCAGGTCAGGCGTGCCTGCGGCGGCTTCACCCCGGGCCGGTCGCGGGGGAGCCGGACCCGGAGGACGCCGGGACGGATCGTGCACCGGACCGGGGTCGTCACCCGCACCGTCTCGCCGTCGATGCCGACCGGGACCTCGGCGACGTCCGCGGTGACCACGACCTCGGGGGACTCGACCACCCGCAGCCCCTCCCGGTGGGCGCCGTTCAGCAGGCCGATCGCCTGCCGCGTGCTGTCCACCCGGACCGCGATCACCCCGAGCACCCCGCGGTCCAGCCTCGGCCGGCGCCCGCTCCCGACGAGGTCGGACCCGGCGTAGGGGTTGTTGCTCACCAGCAGGGCCTGCGGCGCGTCCAGCGTGAGGTCACCGGCCTGCGCCACGAGGTGGGCGCCGCGCCGGCGGGCCAGCAGGTCCGGGAGGGCGTCGAGGGTGGTCCGGCGCTTGTCGTCCCGGTAGGCCGGGTTCTCCACGATCTCCGCGTACGCACCGAAGGAGGCGTTGTTCACGAACGTGCGGCCGTTGACGTCGCCGAGGTCGATGCGGGCCTCCACGCCGTCGCGCAGGCCGTCGAGGCACCGCGCGGGGTCGTTCCGGTCCAGCCCCAGGTCCAGCGCGAAGTGGTTGCGGGTGCCGGCGCTCACGACGAGGAACGGCACGTCGTGCTCGGCCGCGACCTGGGCGACGAGCGCCTGCGTGCCGTCCCCGCCGGCCACGCCGAGCAGGTCCGCGCCGCGGGCCAGGGCCGCCCGGGCCAGCTCCTGGACGTCGGTGCCGGGCCGGTCCAGCAGGGCCACCTCGGCGCCGAGCTCCTCGGCCAGCTCCCGCAGCCGGAAGCGACCGACCTTGCCCCCGCCGGACCGCGGGTTCATGACCAGGAACGGCTGCCGGGGCGCCGGCACCTCGGTGACCTCCATCGTCCAGCGGGACCGGTCGGGGCGCAGCGCCGCCCGCCCGGCCCACACCGCGGCGGCGAACAGCGCGGCGGCGACGAGGGCCACCCAGAGCAGCCGGTCGGCCACGAAGGCGACGAGCACCGCCAGGGGTGCGGCCAGGGCGAGGGCCAGCGCCAGCCAGCGCAGGGGGCCGCGTTGCAGGAGGAACCAGAAGACGGCGGCCACGAGGACGACGACCGACGCGGCCGTCATCAGCACGAGCCACAGGCCGCGGCGGCCGGCGAACGCGAGCAGGACGACGAAGGCGGCGACGACCAGCGCGAGAGCGGTGCGGGCCCACCACCGGCGGGCGACCAACGAGTCCACGGCACACCTCCCAGGGGGCTCCCCGGCGTCCCGGGTCCCGTCCGGGGAGCCTGGCCGCCCCGAGAGGCCGGGGCATCACCCGCCGCGGACGGGTCTGCCCCGCTCAGCCGCCCCCGCTCCGCGTCGTCCTCCGCCAGTCCGTGGGACTCGTGCCGAACTGCGCGCGGAACCACCGGGAGAACGCGCTGGGGGCGGTGAAGCCCAGCAGCCGGGACACCTCGGTCAGCGACAGGTCCTCGTTCGGGAGGTAGCGCTCGGCCAGTCGTGCCCTCGTGGCGCTCAGGACGGAGGAGAAGGTGTCGCCCTGCCGGGCCAGGTGGCGCTGCAGGTCCCGGGGACCGAGGCCGAGGAGCCGGCCGGTCCGCGTCAGCGACTGGCCCCCGAGCGGCAGCAGCAGCTCCACGGCCTCCGCCACGTCCGTCGGGCCGGGGGGCGACGCGGGGGTCTCGGGGGCCACGACCGTGCGGAGGAACTGCCGGGCGTACGGCCGCAGCGAGGGATCGGACGTGACCACGCGGGCACCGAGGTCCCGCGCCGGGAACACCAGGCCGGTGAACGGGCGGGCGAAGAGCACGCGGGGACCGAAGAGCCGGTTCCACGGTCCCGCGTCCGGGGGCGCGGGGTGGGCGAAGACGGCCGACGTGGGGTCCCAGCCGTCGCCCACGAGCGTCCGGATGATCCCCACGAGCGCCCCCACGGCCAGGTCGAGCGCCTCGTCGCGCGGGGCGGGCTCACCGAGCTCGAGCCAGACCTCGATCGTCGCCTCGTCGCGGTCCTCCCGCAGGCGCAGGTGGAGTGCCTCGTTGTAGGCCCTCTCGTACCGCACCAGGAGGTCCACGGCGCTGCGCAGGTCGGGCTCCTCGCGGAGCACGACGCTCAGGGGGCCGAGGGTGCCGAGAGTGCGGACCCGTGCCATGCGCAGGCCGAAGTCCGGGCAGCCCGCCTGCCGTGCGGACACCTCGAGGAGCCGGGCCACGGGCGCGGCTGCGATCCAGCGGTCGGGCACGTCGAGGTCGGCGAGGTCCAGGCCGACCTGTGCGGCGAGGAGCGCGGCGTCCAGCCCCACCGAACGGGCCACGTCCGCGTAGCCGGTGAGGGTGTTGGTCCGAACGCGAGGAAGCATCACGGTCCCCTGTGCGTGCGCGAGAAGGTAAGGGCTCCGTCGCGATCGGTAAAGCGGGTCGGTCGGCTCCTTCCTAGTCTCGCCCCACGTCCGGCCACCACCTGTTCTCCACCGTCCCGGCGCCGGCGACCGTGACGGCGGCCGGGCCGGACGCCGGTGACCCCTGAGAGGGCGAGATGACCGGTGACCACGCGCCCGTCCGCACCGTCTCCTCGGCGGTCGCGCTGCCGACGCCCCGCCGCCCGCCGCTGGAGCCGGCTGCCGGTCCGGTGGAGCCGGCCAGTGGCGCCCCGCGTCCCGGCCCGGTGCTGCTCCTGAGCCGCCGTGACCTCGACCTGCTCGCGTGCCTGGCTCGGGGGAGGTCGACGGCCCAGATCGCAGCCGTCCTCTCCGTGTCGAGCAACACCGCCCGGACGAGGATCCGGCGGGTGCAGGGCAAGCTCGACGTCGCCGACCGGGCGGCGGCCGTACGGGCGGCCCGTGACCTCGGCGTCCTGGTGGACCGTCGCTGACGCGGTCCCCCGGCTGACCGGCGACCCCACGTCCCGGGTGCCACACTGAGCGCACCCCGCCAGGCGGACGACGGAGGGCCCGCGGGTCCGTGGTGCGCTCGCCTGGCGGGGCCCGGGCGTCCGGGTCCGGGCCACACGGATCGTCCGCGACGGACGAGGCCCCCGGTGCCCTGCCCCTGCGACGCTGCCCGGGCGCGTCGGCCGTCCCCTCCCCTCGGCGTGCAGAGGAGGCGACGGTGGCATCCGGACCCGACGGGCGGCCCGACGACGGGGTGCCGGCGGTCCTCCGGGCCGGTCCCGACGCCGTCCCGGGGCCGGTCCGTCCGGTCCGGCGCCCGGCCGCTGCCCGCAGGGGAGCACGGCTGCCCGCTGCGGCTTCCGCTGTTCCGTTCCGCTCCCGGTCGGTTCCCGGGTCGCCGGAGTCCGGGGTGCACGTCGACCCGGGGAGCGGTCGCCTGACGCTGACCGGACCCCTGGACGCCCGCGCCGCCCACCTGCTGTACGACGCGGTCTCGGCGTTGCTGGCGGCCCGCCACCCGGCCTGGACCGTCGACGTCGGCGGGGTCACCGGCATCGACGACGCCGGCCTGCGTGCCCTGCTGGGTGCCTACCGGCGGGCGGTCCGGCACGGCTGCCGGGTCGGCCTGCGCGGCGCGTCGCCGGCCCTCCGGGACACCCTGGTCCTGCTGCGCCTGGACCGCCACCTCCTGCCGGGGGAGTGCAGGCCGATCGCGGAGGAGCCGGGACCCGGCTGACCGGCGCCACCCGCCGCGCCCGGGATGCCGGGCCGTCCACGACGACGGGGCCGCCCCGCCGGACGCACCGGGAGGTCCCGTGACCGTCGAGGTCGTCGCGATCACCGGCGCGCTCGTCTTCGGGTGGGCTCCTCGCCGCCACCGGCCTGGTCGACGCGGGGTCCGTCCCGGAGTCGCTGGAACCGCTGGTCGAGGTCGCGCCGGTGTGGGTGCTGTTCTCCGACGCCTCCGCCGTCCCGTTCGGCCAGGTGCGCCGCGACCTCGGCCGCTACCTGCGGCTGCTGGCCGTCGGGCTGCCGCTGACCGTGGTGGCCGGCTGGGCGCTGGCGTACGCGCTCGTCCCCGGCCTCGGCACCTGGTCGGCGCTGCTGTCGGGGCGGCGCTGGCGCCGACCGACGCCGCGCTGGGACTGCGGGTCGTCACCGACCCCGCCGTGCCCTCCCGCGTGCGGCAGCTGATCACCGTCGAGAGCGGCCTGAACGACGGCATCGTCACGCCCGTGGTCCCGTTCGCCCTCGCGGGCGCGACCGCGGGGCTCGAGGGCACCAGCGGGTCCTGGCTGGGGGAGGCGCTGCTCGAGCTCGGCGTCGGTGTGGTGGTGGGTGCTGTCGTCGGCCTGGGCGGGGGGTGGCTGCTGCAGGAGGCCCGCCGCGGGGGTGGGCCGACGGGAGATCCGTCGGGGCCGCGGTGCTGGCCCTGGCGCTCGTGGCCTACTCGGGCGCGCTCGTCGTCGACGGGAACGGCTTCGTCGCCGCGTTCTGCGGCGGGCTGGGTTTCGGCGCGGCGGCGGGCCGGCAGGGCCCGGGCGAGCGGGTCTTCCTCGAGGAGGCCGGCGGACTGGTCTCCCGGCTCGTCTGGCTCGCGTTCGGTGCGCTCGCCGTCCCGCTCGTCGTCGACCGGGTCGACCCCGTCGTCGTGGTCTACGCGGTCCTGAGCCTGACGCTGGTGCGCATGGTGCCCGTCGCCCTGGCCTGTGCCGGCGCGGGTCTGGACCGCCACACCGTGCTGTTCGTCGGCTGGCTCGGACCCCGGGGGCTGGCGTCCCTCGTGTTCGCCCTGCTGGCCCTGGAGGAACTGGGGGACGCCGCCGACGAGCCGGTGGCGCTCATCGGCGCGACGGTGCTCCTGAGCGTCCTCGTGCAGGGGCTCACCGCGGCCCCGCTGGCGGCGCGGTACCAGCGGGCCCTCACCCGCGGGGGGCTCGACGGTCCGGCGTGAGGGGTCCCGGGGCCGCCGGAGGTCAGGCCTCGACGGCCGAGCCCGCGGTGGCCCGCGCGGACCGGGGGGTCCGGCTGTACCCGAGGTGCTCCAGGGCCTGCTCGTAGCACTCGTGGAGGAGGTGCAGGCGGGCGACCAGCCGGCGCACGTGGTCCGGCGAGCGGGACAGCACCGTCGGCTCGGTCATGGTCTCCCAGAACACCCACGCGAGCTCGCCGCTGCGCCCGGTCCAGTCCCGCGTCACGGGCGGCGAGAGCGGTCCGAGGGCGGCGACGAACCGGCGCGTCACCTCCCGGTGCAGGCGTGCGACCCGCGTCTGGTGCGGGGCCACCACCTCGCGGTGGTACCGGCGCGAGACGCGCCGGGACCACCGCGGTTCCGGCGGCGGGGGCTCGACCGCGAGGCCGATGGCCCGCCCGAGCAGCGGCAACAGGACGGGGCGGTCGGCGTCGGACAGCCTGTCGTTGGCGCCCCGGAGGACGGTGGCCAGCTCACCGTCCACACAGCGGGGCTCGTCGCTGAACCGCTCGCCGGCCAGGAGGGCCGTGTACTCCATGAAGCAGGCGCCGTGCGACGAGTTCCGGTGCCTGCCACGACTCAGCACGGGCATCGCGTCGGGCACCGACAGCGGCACCGTCTCCTCGGGGGCGGTCTCGGACATGGTGGGTGCTCCTCGTGGACGGGCGGCCGGGGCGGTGGACGAGGTCCTGCGGCCGCGGGGGGACGGTCACCACCGCCGGTTGCCCAGCACGGTCGCCTCGTCGGCCAGGTCGCCCCCGACCCGGGGACACCGCAGCAGGGCGGCGTGGCGGTACTCCAGCAGCGCGTTCAGGTGTTCCTCGGTCCGCGTCAGGAGGTCGAGGTTCTCGCGGTTGCCCACTCTCGCCGCGGCAGCCCGCGCTGCCCGGAGGTCGGTCCAGGCCTCGGTGATGAGCCGGTCGAGGAGGGTGAAGCTGTACTGGGGCGGCGCTGGCGCTGTCATGGCGGGACTCCCCGCTGGTGGTCGAGTCGCTGGTCCTTCCCGGGGACCCGAGAGTGGCGGCCACCGGGGCGGCTCGCATCGTCCCCGGCAGATGACACGCGACGGTCCGGCTCCCCGGGAGCGCCGTCAGTCGTAGACCACCGAGGTGCGCACCAGCAGGTCCTGCACCGAGCGGTTCTCCCTGCTCACCAGGACCCACAGGACGCCCGCCGGGAACACCGCGCAGAGGACCGCCCGTGTGCACGCGCGCCCCCAGCCCAGGCGCGCGCCCGCGTCGTCGACCACCCGGAGTCCCAGCAGCCGGCCGCCGTAGGTGGCGCCGACCACGGTCCAGGTGACGGCGAAGTAGCCGGCCAGCAGCGCGAGCCCCGCCACGATGAGGAGGGCGAGGGACGGGGTGGGGAACCGGAAGCTCGTGGGGGCCAGCAGGAACCGGGTCGCCGCGACGACGGCGTAGCCGGCGCCCAGCAGCAGGAGCACGACGGCGGCGTCGACGACGTTGGCCAGGCAGCGGGTGACCACGCCGGCCCGGCGGCCGCGGACCGCCGCCCGCACCGCCGCTCCGTCCCTCACCGGGCGCGGGTCCCCGTGCCACGGGTAGGCCGGGCGCTCCGGGGCGCGGGTCACGGGGCGCTCCCGCGCGCACCGTCCTCCGATGCGCGGGTCGCCGTGCGCCGGCCGTTGCGGCGCAGCAGCCGGTCGACGACCCGCTCGACGGCACGGTCGGCGTCCACGCCCTGGTCGCGCACGCTGCGCACCACCTCTCCCGTGACCGAGCCCGTCGACTCGCGCAGCAGCCCGGGCAGGTCGATCACCTCCACCACGTAGCGCGCCAGCCCGGGGACGTCGGCGCGGGCGATGACCCGGTCGACGTCGACGCGGTCCACGACGGCGTCGAGGTCGACACGGGCGGCGACGGCGTCGACGTCGAGCCGGGCGGCCACCGCGTCGAGGTCCACCCGGTCGACCACGGCATCGAGGTCGACCCGGTCGACCACGCGGGCGACGTCGACCCGGTCGACCACCGCGTCCACGTCCAGCCGGGCGGCGACGGCGTCGAGGTCGACCCGGTCGACCACGCGGGCGACGTCGACCCGGTCCACCACCGCGTCGAGGTCCAGCCGGGCGGCGACGGCGTCCAGGTCGACCCGGTCCAGCACGCGGTCCACGTCGACCCGGTCGACCACGCGGGCGACGTCGACCCGGTCCACCACCGCGTCGAGGTCGAGCCGGGCAGCGATGGCGTCGACGTCGAGCCGGGCGGCCACCGCATCGAGGTCGACCCGGTCCAGCACGGCGTCGAGGTCGACCCGCGCCACCACCGCGTCCACGTCGAGCATCGCGGCCAGCCGGTCGAGGTCCACGAACTCGCGGACGAGGCCGGGGACGTCGAGCCGGGCGAGCACTGCCCGGGTCACGCCGGGGACCAGGTCATCCGCGGCGGCGGCCAGGGCCCGCACCGCGGCGGATGCCGGGCGCACGAGGGCCCGCGGCAGCGTTCCGTGCAGGGCACGACGGGCCAGGCCGCCCCGTGCGGACGGCAGGCGCACCGGCAACCGGGCGAGGACACCGCGCGGGTTCCGCACCGCCGCCTCCGCCGCCCACCTCACCAGCGCGGCCGTGACCGCCAGGACCGCGTGGGCAGCGGCCACCGTGTCCTCCGCGGCGCTGCCGCCGTCCGGCACGGGAACGTCGGACGGCCGACCGTGCGGCCGGCTGCTCCCCGGAGGCGGGTACGCCGGGTTCACGGCCACGCTGGACCGCCGTCAGATGCCCGGCTCATGCGGCCTCCCCGTCCGTCGGAGCCGTCAGCATCGGCCGGGACCCGGTGGGACTCCTCATCCCCTCCGGGTGAGCCGGTCCCCGGGTGGCCGGGGCATCGTCGCCGTCCGACCCGGGTCGAGCGCTGCCGTCCGCGGGGACCTTCGCCCCTGACCAGGAGGAGGAGCGTTCGCGAGGGTGGTGGAGGCGACATCTGGCCACGAGCTCGTTGCGGGGGACGACACGGTCGAGGGGCACCGAGCAGCTGGGGGCGGACATGGCGAGGCTGGCAACGGGTGCTCCGTTCCCCGTGGCGGGACGACCCGGTCCGGCCGGACACCGCGGCCCGGCCCTGCTGGACTCGAAGCTGGCGCCACCCGACCCGGCACACGCGACCGTGCTCCGCCGGCGTCTGCTCGACCTCCTGACGCGACACGTCCAGCGGTCCCCGCTCACCCTCCTCAGCGGCCCCGCGGGATCCGGCAAGACCGTCCTCGCGTCCTCGTGGCGGCAGACCCACGGCGCGGGCCGGCCGGTCGCCTGGGTGACCCTGGACGCGTACGACGACGACCCGGCCACCTTCTGGAGCTACGTCGTCGAGGCCCTGTCCCGGGCCGGCGTGCAGTGGTCCGAGGTCCCGGCCCTGGTCCCGGGGGAGCCGCCCGGCGCCTCGCTCGTCCCCCGCCTGGCCGCGGACGTCGCTGCGTCCCCCCGGCCCGTCGTGCTGGTCCTCGACGACGCCGACCACGTCACGGACCGGTCGGTCACCGCCGGCCTGGACCTGCTCGTCCGGCACGCGGGCAGCCGGCTCCGGCTCGTGGTGTGCGGCCGGGCCGACCCGCTGCTCCCGCTGCACCGGTACCGGCTCGACGGCACCCTGGCGGAGATCCGCGGTGACCAGCTGGCCTTCACCCCGGAGGAGACCCGCGACCTGCTCGCCGCCATGGGTGTCCCGGTGACGGCGGAGGTCGCGCGGGCCCTGTGCGCGGAGGCCGAGGGGTGGGCGGTCGGCCTCCGGCTCGCCGCCGCGCCGCTCAAGCAGGGCGTGCCGCCGGAGCGGCTCATCACGTCGCTGACGCACGACGACGGCAGCGTGGCCCAGTACCTGTTCGCGGAGGTCCTGGAGACCCAGCCGGCCGGCGTCCGGCGCGTCCTGCTGCGCACCAGCGTGACGTCGGAGCTGTGGCCCGACCTCGTGGACAGGCTGTGCGGCCGCCGCAACACCCGCCGCGTCCTCGCCGGGCTGGCGCACGCCAACGCGTTCGTCGAGGAGACCCCGAGCGCCCCGGGCGGCTTCCGCGTCCACCCCCTCTTCCGGGAGATGCTGCAGGCCCAGCTCGGCTACGAGCACCCGGGGGAGCTCGCCGGCCTGCACCGGACGTGCGCCGCGTGGTACGCCGCGGCGGGCCGGGCCCAGGTGGCGGTCGGTCACGCCGTCGCCGCCGAGGACTGGGGCTCCGTCAGCCGTCTCCTCGTCGAGGACCTGCTCGTCACGCGCCTGCTCGTGCACGGGACGGACCCGACGACGCGTGGGCTGGCGTCCCTCCCGCCGGGGCTCGTCGACCCCGAGGCCGCGGTCGTCCGGACGGTCGTGGCCCTCGCCGGCGGCGATGCCCCGTCACCGGCGGACCTCGCCGCGTCGAGGAGGGCGCAGGAGGAGGGCGCCACCCTGCCGTTGCGTCTCTCGGCGGCCCTCGCCTGCCTCACCGCCGACACGCACAGCGGCGTCGAGGCCGCGTCCCTCCTCACCCGGCTCGACGCCACCGGCGCCCTGGTCGCCGAGCTCCCGGACTCCGAGCACCGGGCGCGGACCGAGGGCACGGCGGTGCTGAGCCACCTGCGCGCGCTCGCCGTGCTCCGGACCAACGCCCCCGACCGGGAGCTGGTCGTCGCGCTGCGGGCCGCCGCGGCGGCGGCGAACGCCGCGGGCTCCCGCAGGCTCCGCTGCCGGGCGATCGGCCACCTCGCGCTCCTCGAGGCGCTCGAGGGGCACCTGACCCGGGCCGCCCAGCTCGCCCAGGAGGCCGAGACGCTGGCCGCCGAGGAGGACACCGAGGAGGCCGCGCGCGATGCCGCGGCCGCGACGGCCCTGGCCTGGGTCCACCTGCGCCGGTACGCGCTGGTCGAGTCGCGGGAGTGGCTGGGCAGAGCCCGGGTGCGGGAGCACTCCGCCTCCTCCGGTGCGGCCGGGCCGGGCCCCCTGCAGGCCGTGCTGCAGGGTCAGCACTTCCGGCTGCGGCACGAGTACGACCTGGCCGAGCAGGTGCTGCGACCCCACCTCGCGGGGCCGCCCCTGCCGCGGTGGATCTCCGAGCAGGTGGTCACCGAGCTGGTGCGGCTGGCGGTGGCCCGCGGTCACGTCGAGGACGGGCTCGCCGTGCTCCGGGACAGGGGGCGCGACGAGCCGTGGAGCCGGCGCCTGCAGGCGTCGGTGGGCCTCCTCGGCGGGGTGACGACGGCAGACGTGCCACCGGACGAGGAGTCCTCGCGGGCGCCGGCGGACGTCGTCGAGTCGATGGTCGTCCGCGCCTGCCAGCTGCTCGAGGCAGGCGAGGTGACCGCTGCGGCGGAGGAGCTCGCCGCGGCGCTCGAGCGGGCCCGGCCCGAACTCCTCCGCTGGCCGTTCGTGGACACCCCTCCGCAGGCGCGCCGGCTGCTGCGCACCCATCCCCGGCTGCAGGGCCCCGGCGCGTGGCTCAACCCGTCGAGCGCGGCACAGCCGGCCGGTGGCACGGACGGGGTCCGGTCGGGCGGCCCCGCCGAGGTGGTGCAGGAGCTGAGCCAGCGTGAGCTGGAGGTCCTGCGGTACCTGGCGGAGATGCTCTCCACCGCCGAGATCGCGGCGACGATGTTCATCTCGGTGAACACGGTGCGCACGCACATCCGGAGCATCCTGCGCAAGCTGGGCGTCAGCCGGCGCAACCAGGCCGTCCGGAAGGCGCGCGAGCGCGGACTCCTCTGAGGGGGACACCGGGCCCCTCCGCTGCGGACGATGCGGGCTCCCGCGCTCTCCGGCAGCGTCGGGAGGGACACGACCGACAGGGCCAGACCCCGGCCGCGGGACCCCCGGGCCCGGGCCACCCGGTGAGGCGTTCGAGGAGGCGATGGCGGTGGAGGCAGCGGTCACCCGGTACGAAGTGCGCGTGGGGACGCTCGTGAGCACCGCGACGCTCTCCTCGTTCCGCGTCCCCGTGACACCGATCGCCGTACCGCGCCGGACCGTGTACCGGTTCCGGGTGCCCGCCGACCGGGACCTCTCCGACGTGCTCGACCGGCTGACCGAGGGCCACGTGCAGGTCCTGGAGATCCGCCGGTGCCCGGAACCGCCCGGCCGGCGGCGCGGGCCGGCCCCGGACCGGGGGCAGGAGCCCGTGCCGCACGCCGGGGCGGCCACCCGGTCCGCGGACGGCGTCGTCGTCCCCCTCCGGGTGGTGCACCGGCCCCTCCGGCCGGGACCCGGCACGGCGGAGGAGCCCTCGGCCGGGTGAGCCGGTCCGCCGCCGGTGCGGGCGCCGCCCGCGGGTCATGCGCGGCGGACGATGCCGGGCCGCCGTCCGGGTCCCACGCTGTCGGCGCACGGCATCGGAACCCCGCGCCGACCGGCTCCGGTCCAGGGGCGGCAGGAGCCGGGGGTGGATCTCGGAGGACTGGCACATGACGGACACCTCGCACCGCAACACCACGGAGAGCAGCGCCTCGTACCGCGAGCCCCCGACGGCCTGGGCCGGCTGGGTGGTCTTCGGAGGCGTCATGCTGATCACGGTGGGCGCCTTCCAGGTCGTCCAGGGACTGGTCGCGCTCTTCGACGACGGCTTCTACGCGGTCACCCAGGACGGCCTCGTGGTGGACGTGGACTACAACACCTGGGGCTGGATCCACACGGTGATCGGCGTCGTCGCCATCCTCACCGGGCTGGGACTCCTGGCCGGCAACATGGTGGCCCGTGTCGTCGGCGTCGGGATCGCCCTGCTCAGCGCGCTGGTGAACCTGGCGTTCCTCCCGGCCTACCCGATCTGGTCGACCATCATGATCGCCCTCGACGTCATCGTGATCTACGCGATCATCGTCCACGGGCGGGAGGTCAAGGCCTACCGCTGACCACCCGTCCCCGACGACGGGGAGCCGCACCCGCCCGGTCCACCCCCTCGACCGGGCGGGTGCCGGCGTGCCTGCCCGCGACCCGGGCCGGACGGGGGTGCCGGTCCGGCCGGATCGTCTCCCCCGGGTGACGTGCGCCGCCCGGCCGAGGGGGGACCGTGACGGGTGTCCGCTCCCGTTCCTCGTCCGCTGGGGGAGACATGACCGCAGACCTCGAGCAGCAGGCCGCCGACCTCGACCAGATGGGTCCGGTCGACTACATCGTGGTGGCGTTCCCGACCGACCGCATGACCGGTGAGGCGTTCCCGCTCCTGGTCGACCTCGTCGACCGGGGGGTCATCCGCATCCTCGACCTGGTGTTCCTGCGCAAGGACGAGGACGGGACCGTCACGACGCTCACCCAGGTCGACCTGGACCGCATGCGCGTCCTGGAGGCGGCCCTGTTCGACGGCGCGGCCTCCGGACTGATCGGCCCGGACGACGTCGCCGAGGCCGCCGCCGCGCTCGAGCCCGGCACCGCGGCCGGCGTCCTGGTCTACGAGAACACCTGGGCCACGCCGTTCGCCGCTGCCCTGCGCCGCTCGGGCGGCCGGCTCGTGGCCGCGGGCCACATCCCGGTCCAGGCCCTCGTCGAGGCGCTCGACACCCTCGACGCCGCGGAGCAGGCCTCCGCGGGTGCGGGCAGCCCGCCCGCGCCGGCCGCCCCGGTCGACTGACCGCCGACCCCGGCCACCGCTGGAGCAGCCGGGACCGCCACTCCGGCTCGACGGCGGCCCACTCCGCCTCCCAGGCGCGCCACCGGCGTCCGGCCACGCGGCACGCGCCGGGACCGCCAGCGCCGGGGCGGCGCCGTAGGCGTCGTCGCGCTCCACCTGGGACGGGTCCTGTTCGAGCAGGACGGCGCGGGTGCGGGAGCGGTCCGCCGCCTCGGCGGCCGACACCGCCGTGAGGTGGGCCGACGTGGCGGTCGACGCGGCCACGGCGAGCAGCGGGGCGACGAGGAACGACGCGACGACGGCGAGCCGGCCGACGGCCTGCACCCGGTCGGAGGGGCACCTCCGCGGCCCGGAGCCGAGCACCAGCCGGCGCAGGGACCGGCGGACGAGGGCGTCCAGCCGTGCGGTCATCCCGGTGCGGAGGCGCGGGACTCAGACGAGGACGCGCCGCTCGAGCTGCTCGAACTCCTCCTGGGTGATCGCACCCCGGTCGAGGAGGTCCTCGGCGTGGGCGATCTCGTCGACGCCGCGGAAGTCGGGGGCGGCCACCGACCGGATGTGGGCGTCGGTCCGCTGCCTCGCCTGCTCGGCCTGCCGGGCGTCGCGGTCGGCCATGGCGCGCCCCTGCGTCGTGAGGTACGTGACCGAGCCGATCAGCGGGAGGAGGAGCACCAGGACGATCCAGCCGGCCTTGGCCCACCCCGACAGGTCGTGCCGCCGTACAGGTCCCCGAAGACCGTGATGACCAGCCAGGAGAAGACCAGCAGCGCGAAGAAGACGACGAACCTCCAGAACAGGTCGACCAGCGGTAGTCGTCGGCCGCCGAGCTCATGGTCCACCTCCGGAGGGCCTGGGGTGCCGCTCAGCATGGGGACCGGCGCGCCGGTGACCATCCCCCCGGCCGGATGAGCGGATCCCGCCGCAGCCCCCGGGGGCGGCCGTACCGGTGCCCGTCGAACGACCGCAGCCCGCCTCATCCGGCCGGGAGGAGGTCACCGGAGCCCGGAGAGGGCGAGGCTGCGTGGATCGGATCGGACCTGCCGAGGTCCACGGTCGGGCGTTCCGGCGACCGGGCCGGCCGAGGGCCGTCGGGGGAGGCCCCGGGGAACGGTGTCAGCACCGGTCGGAGGGAGCGAGCGGGATGGAGCGTCGCGTGTACGAACTCCGGGTGCGTGGACCGGTTCCGGCCGAACTCCTCGAGGAGATCGGCGCCGAGGACTTCGGTGAGGAACCGCCGCTGACCATCCTGCGGACCGAGCCGACGGACCAGCCCGGGCTGCACGGCGTGCTGCAACACCTCCGCAGTCTGGGACTGGACCTGCTGGAGGTCCGCACCACGGGGCCGGAGCCGTCGGACACCAGCTCCCCGTGAGCCACGGCGACCCACTGCGTCACCCCGGCGGGGGGACGAGCGCCCGGTCCGCCGGCGCGACCGTCGGGGCGGCTGCACCGTCACGAGGCGGACCGATGCCGCTGCTCGACCTGTTCTGGACCTCGCTGATCGTCTTCGGCTGGGTGCTGTGGTTCATGCTCCTGTTCCGCGTCTACGGGGACCTGTTCGGCCGTCACGACATCGGTGGCTGGGCGAAGGCCGGCTGGGTCGCGGTCACCCTGCTCCTGCCGCTGCTCGGGGTGTTCGTCTACCTGGTCGCACAGGGCCGGGGGATGGCCGAGCGGTCGGCCCGTGCCGTCGAGCAGCAGCAGGCCGCGACCGACGCCCCCATCCGGTCCGTCGCGGCCGCCGCGGAGGCCGAGCAGCTCGCCGAGGCCCGCGGCCTCCTGCAGAGCGGCACCCTCACGCCCGACGAGTACCGGCAGATGGTCCCGGCAGGGCGCAGCTGATCCCCGGCGAGGCGCTGGCGGGGCGACCTCACCCCGGGTGAGGGATGAACGGCGGGACCGCCCGGACCACCCTGACGCCCGTCGGCTGGGCGCCGTGCCCCGCCCGCTGCGGGAGGGGAGTGCCATGCGTCGCCTGGTGGCCGGCCTGCTCGTCGTCGTCAGCGCCGTCGCGCTCGTCCTGGCCAGCGTGTCGCTGTGGACGCGCCAGAACGTCGTCGACACCGACGCCTTCGTGGCCAACGTCGAGACGATCGTGGACCTGCCGGAGGTGGAGTCCCGCATCACCGAGCAGGTGACCGAGACCGTGATGGCGCAACCTGCCCTGCAGGACGCCGTCGACGAGGCCGTGGCGGTGCTGCCGGAGCGGTTGCAGCGGTTCGAGCCCACCGTGGAGAGCGGCATCAGCTCCGTGGTCGCCGCCGGGGTGCAGCGCCTGCTGACCAACGACCCGTTCCGCCCGCTCACCACCGCCGCGCTCCGCTCCGCCCAGGAGCAGCTGATCGCCGGGGAACCGGTGGCCTACACCCTCGGGCAGGCCAAGGACCTCGTGCCCGCCTCGGCCCGCGACGGGATCGCCGGCCAGGTGCTGGACCTGCTCCCCGACGACGCCGGCGTGACGCTCCTGAGCCCGGCCGACACCCCGGAGGTCTACTCGGCGATCGACCTGCTCGAGTCGGTGTGGTGGTGGCTCGGCCTGGTGGCGCTCGGCACCCTCGCCGGGGCGCTCGGCGTCTCCCGGTACCGGCGGGGCACGCTGCGGGCCTGGGCGGTGACCACGACCGTGCTCCTCCTGGTGCTGCTGGCCGCCCTGCGGGTGACCCGGGGCGTGCTGCTCCCGCGGGTGCGCGAGGAGAACCGGGACGCCGTCGGAGCGGTCTACGACGTGCTGGCCGGCAGCCTGCGGTCCTGGACGCTGTGGCTGCTGGCCGCCGTCCTGCTGGTGCTCGTGCTGACCCTCGTGTGGGGACGGCTGGGCGTGGTGGCCGGTGTGCGCAACGGCGTCCGCGCGGCGCGGACCCAGCTCCAGCGCCGCCGCGAGGCCCAGGCCGCGCGGGCGCTCCCGGCCGGGGGAGGGGCGCGGGAGCAGGCCGCGGCCACCGGCACCGGGGAGTCCTGGACGCGCCGGGTCGCCGCGTGGACGCGGGCCTTCGCCGACGGCCTGGAGCTGCCCCGGCGCACCGCCCACCTCGGCGCCCTCGTCCGCGCCCACCACGGCCCGGCGCGCTGGGCCGGGATCGCGATCGGCGCGGCGGTGCTCCTCTTCTGGCCCGAGCCGACGCTCTCGGTGCTCATCTGGGTCGCCGCGCTCGTCGCCCTCTACCTGGGCGCGCTCGAGTGGCTGCGGAGCCGGGCTCCCGAGCCGGTGCCCGGCGAGCCGGGGGCCGCGCCCGCAGGGGCGCCCGGTGCGCCGCCCGTGCCGTCGGCGGGGGTCTCCTCGGCCGTGCCGGCCCCGCGCTCGGTCGCGACACCGTCCGCCGACGGGCGGCCGGACGGCGGGGCGGTCGCCACCCTGGTCGACACGGCGGCGCCTCCCGCGGTCGACACGGTGGCCACCCCGGCGCCCGCCCGGGAGCCGCTCGTGTCGGCCGCGCTGACGCCCGAGGCGCTGTCCGCGCTCAGCGGCCGGCTGGACCTGCTCGTTCGGCTGGGGGAGGCGCGTGACGCCGGCGTCCTCACCGACGAGGAGTTCGGCCGCGAGAAGGGGCGGCTGCTGGGTGTGTGACCGGCCGGGTCAGCGCGGGTCCGGGGCGGCCTGGTCCGCGTGCCGGCGGCGCCGGTCCACCGCGGCGAGGAAGACCCGCAGCACCAGCCCGAGGAAGACCAGGTTGCCGACCATCTGGACCGTGGTGAGGACCCGCGCGGCGTCGCTGACCGGCGCGATGTCCCCGAAGCCGACGGTGGCGAAGACGGTGACCGCGAAGTAGACGCCGTCGACCCGGCTCAGCGGCTCCGTGAACGCACCCGGATCGCTGCTCGAGAGCACGACGTCGGCCGCGGCGAAGAGCAGGAGGTACAGCGGGATGGACACCGCGACCGCCTCCACGGCCTGCAGCGCGGGGTAGGAGGACCGCAGGATGGCCCGCACCTGCCAGGCCACGAGGACGCCGACCGCCAGCAGGCCCGCGACCAGTGCCAGCACCAGCCGCGGGCCGAACCGGCCGTCGAGCGGCAGGCCGGCGTAGAGGGCGAGGACGGCGACGACGGTGAGCAGCGTCCGCCCGAGGGCCACGGCGAGGGCCCGCCGGTACGGGGCGCGCGCGGCGGGCGGGGTGTCCAGGCCGGCTCGGGAGGGAGCGTCCACCCGGCGGATGCTGGACCTGCCCGCGCGGGCCGGCGTCATCCGGGCCGGGTGAGGCGTTCAGCAGGCCGAGCTCGTCTCGTCCACGAGGGTGCCGGCCTCCTGGAGGAACGTCGAGACGGCGGAGGCCGCCGCGCCCAGCGTGTCGAGGGAGGTGGCGTCCTGTGCCGCGTCGACGGCGTCCCGGACGGCGTCGGCCTCGGACTGCACGCCGTCGACCGCGTCCCCGTACCCGGCGCGGGCGGCGTCGGCGAAGCCCGCCCAGGCGTCCTGCACCGTCGTCCAGGTCTCCGACAGCGCGCCGGTGCCGTCCTGGACCACGTCGACGTCGCGCAGCTGCGCCAGCGACGCCCGGAACTCGTCGGCCGCGGCGCACACGTCAGCGGCCGCGGCGGTCGTCGTCGCGGTCGTCGCCGCGGTCCCCGGTTCCTGGTCCGACGAGCAGGCGGCGAGGCCCACCGCCACGCCCACGCCGACGGTCACCACCGCGGCTCCGTACCTCGACATGACGCGACCGTGCCGGTCGGGCCGGGCCGCTGCGTCATCCACGGCGGATGAGGTCGGCCCGGACCGAGGGCGGCAGGGTCGGTGTCGACCGTCCGGTCCGGGGAGGAGCCGTCATGACCGCGAGCGTCTCCAGCCACTACGCGGGTCCGACCGCGAGCAGGCACACCGGCGTGCGCGTCGTGGTCGGGCTGCTCGGCCTCGCCGCCGTCGTCCTGGGCGTCGTCCTGCTGTTCCAGCCGGTCGCCGCGGCGCGCACCCTCGCGCTGCTGGTCGGGCTGTCCTTCGTCGTCGGCGGCCTGCTCGACATCGCCGTCGCGTGGGCTGCCGCGGAGCGCCACCGCGGGGTCGCGACCGTCGTCGGGGCGATCCTGGTGCTCGGCGGCGTCCTCGCGATCGCGTGGCCGGGCGTCACGCTCTTCGCGCTGGCGCTCATCACGGGGTTGTCGCTCATCGTGCACGGCGCGTCGCGGGTCGGCGTCGCCGTCGTCGACCGCGCCGAGACGCCCGGCTGGGGGTGGGTCGTCCTCGCCGGCGCGGTCAACGTGGTCATCGGCACCCTCGCGATCGCGTGGCCCGAGGCGACCGTGCTCGTCCTGTCCCTGGTGCTCGGCGCGCAGATCGCCGCCTTCGGCGTGCTGCTCCTCGTCGCCGCCTTCTGGCGTCCCGGGGCACCCCGGACCGCCGTGCCGGCGAGCTGACCCGTCCCCGCGGCGCCGGTCGCCGGACGGGCGCCGCCCCCCACCACAGAGGAGTCCTCATGCCCGGACTGCTGCGCGGGATGGCCCGCACCGCCGTCGTCGCCGGGACGGCCACCGCGGTGTCCAACCGCGTCTCCCGCCGCCAGGCCAACCGCTGGGCCCAGCAGGGCGCCGCCTACGCCCCCGAGCCGCAGGCCGCCGCGCCGGCCCCGCAGGCCCCGCCCGGCACCGACACCAACACCAAGCTCGCGCAGCTGCGCCAGCTGGCCGAGCTCAGGGACTCCGGCGTGCTCGACGAGGCCGAGTTCGAGCTCCAGAAGAGCCAGATCCTCAACTCCTGACCCCCGTCCGCGGACTCCGGACCGACCGGTTCCGGCCGAGCACACCCCGAGGAGAGACCGATGGCCACCATGACCGTCTGGAAGTTCCCCACCGCGAACGGCGCGGCGATGGCCGAGGAGACGCTCAAGGAGCTCCAGCGCAAGGAGCTGATCCGGATCCACGACGCCGCGATCGTCACCTATCCCGAGGGGGCGAAGAAGCCGAAGACGCGCCAGCTGGCCAACCTGGCCGGTGCCGGGGCCCTGGGCGGTGCCTTCTGGGGGATGCTGTTCGGCCTGATCTTCTTCATCCCGTTGCTGGGCATGGCGATCGGCGCCGGGATGGGGGCGCTGGCCGGGAGCATGTCCGACGTCGGGATCGACGACGCCTTCATCAAGCGGATGCGCGACGAGATCCAGCCCGGGACCTCGGCGCTGTTCGTCCTCTCGTCCAACGCGGTCGTGGACAAGGTGCGGGACGCCTTCGAGGGCCAGCAGATGGTCCTGGTCGAGACCAACCTCAGCCACGAGCAGGAGGACCGGCTCCGCGAGGTCTTCTCCGAGGAGGAGGAGCGCACCGCCGCGCCGAGCAGCTGACCGCTCCCGGCTCCGGGGTGCCCGGGCCGTGCGACTCCGGCCCGGGCACCCCGGTCGCCCTCGCGAGGGTGGGGCAGGAACGGCCGGCGTCCCGACGATGGGCGCATGACCACCAGCTCTCCTCCGGTCACCGGACGGACACCGGCACCTCCGGCACACCGCCGGCCCCGGTCGGCACCCGCACCAGCCCCGCCTGGGTGGGCGTGGTCCGGTTCGCCGGCGCGATGGCGATGGCCAGCGGCGCGGCCAACGTCATCGACCGCCTCATAGCCGTCCACGACGACGAGCACCACGCCGTGACGGGCAACGGGCAGATGCTCGTCTGGGACTCCACCGTCTGGAGCTGGGTGCACCTCTTCGTCGGTCTGGCCCTGTTCGCCCTCGGCGTCCTGCTGGTCACGCGGCCGACACCGGCGGTCCGGGTGACCACGGCCGTCCTGGCCGGGGTGAACATCGTCGCCCAGCTCGCCCACCTGAGCGTGTACCCCGTGTAATCGATCGCCGTCGCCGCGCTCGACGTGCTCGTGATCTACGGGCTGCTGGTGCACGGCCAGGACATCGAGGAGTCCCTGTCCTGAGCCCGTGACCGCAGGAGGAGGGGACCGTGGCCTGGCTGGCGATCACCGCGCTCGGCCTGGTCCTCGAGGTCGCGCTCGTGATCGCCCTCGGGCGGGCCGTCACGGGACGGGAGGAGCAGGCCGCGCCACCGGCGGCCCCCCGGGCGTGGTCACCTCCCGCGGGTGAGGACGAGGGGGTGGCGTCGGCACCTCCGCGCTGACCCCGAGGCCCGTCCCCCGGGCCACCGCCTCCGCCGCCTGACGGCGCTCTGTCGGCTGCTTCCGCGCACCGCCGGCTCGATCGCGCCCGCAGAGTCCGGGACGAGCCGGCACAGCGGGTGGCAGGCGCCTCGGGCGTGCCCGTCACCGGGGCGACCTGCGACGTCGACGAGGGCTCGCACATCCGCCGACCACCGGCCAGGCTCGGACCACCGGCGGCCGTGCCGCCACCACCGCTCGCGGAGGTCGAGATGTTCGCCAAGGTCCTCGTCGCCAACCGGGGCGAGATCGCCGTCCGGGCGTTCCGCGCCGCCTACGAGCTGGGCATCGGCACGGTCGCGGTCTTCCCCTGGGAGGACCGCAACTCGGTGCACCGGCTCAAGGCCGACGAGAGCTACCAGATCGGCGAGGAGGGGCACCCGGTCCGGGCCTACCTCGACGTCGACGGCGTCGTCGCCGCGGCGCGGCGGGCCGGCGCCGACGCGGTCTACCCCGGGTACGGCTTCCTGTCGGAGAACCCGGAACTGGCCGAGGCGTGCGCGAACGCCGGGATCACCTTCGTCGGTCCGCCCGCGTCGGTGCTGGAACTGACCGGCAACAAGGCCCGCGCGATCGCCGCGGCGCGGGAGGCCGGGCTGCCGGTGCTGGCCTCCACCGAGCCCTCCGACGACGTCGACGCGCTGGTGGCCGCGGCCGCGGAGCTGCCCTTCCCGGTGTTCGTCAAGGCGGTGGCCGGCGGCGGCGGGCGCGGCATGCGGCGGGTGGCCGACCCGGCCGAGCTGCCCGCCGCCGTCCAGGCGGCGATGCGGGAGGCGGAGTCGGCGTTCGGCGACCCGACGGTGTTCCTCGAGCAGGCGGTGGTCGACCCGCGGCACATCGAGGTGCAGGTGCTCGCCGACGGCGCCGGGGGAGTGGTGCACCTGTTCGAGCGGGACTGCTCGGTGCAGCGCCGCCACCAGAAGGTGGTCGAGCTGGCCCCGGCGCCGGACCTGGACCCGGAGCTGCGGGAGCGGATCTGCGCCGACGCCGTCCGCTTCGCCGAGGCGATCGGCTACGTCAACGCCGGCACGGTGGAGTTCCTGCTCGACGGCGGGGGCCGGCACGTGTTCATCGAGATGAACCCGCGGATCCAGGTCGAGCACACCGTCACCGAGGAGGTGACCGACGTCGACCTGGTGCAGTCCCAGCTGCGGATCGCGGCGGGGGAGACCCTCGTCGACCTCGGCCTGGGCCAGGAGGCGATCCGGCTGCGCGGGGCGGCGCTGCAGTGCCGGATCACCACCGAGGACCCCGCCAACGGCTTCCGCCCCGACACCGGCCGGATCACCACCTACCGCTCCCCGGGCGGCGCCGGCATCCGGCTCGACGGCGGCGCGTCGCTCGGCGCGGAGGTGGCGGCCCACTTCGACTCCATGCTGGTCAAGCTCACCTGCCGCGGGCGGGACTTCGGCACCGCGGTGGCCCGGGCCCGCCGCGCCGTGGCGGAGTTCCGCATCCGTGGGGTGGCCACCAACATCCCGTTCCTGGCCGCGCTGCTCGACGACCCCGACTTCGCCGCCGGCCGGGTGACGACGTCGTTCATCGAGCAGCGGCCGCACCTGCTCACCGCCCGCACCTCGGCCGACCGCGGCACCAAGCTGCTGACCTATCTCGCCGACGTCACGGTCAACCAGCCCCACGGCGAGCGGCCGCACCTGGTCGACCCGGTGACCAAGCTGCCGCGGGTGGACCTGCGCACCCCGCCGCCGGACGGCTCCCGGCAGCGCCTGCGGCAGCTCGGACCGGAGGGCTTCGCCGCCGACCTGCGGAGGCAGACCGCGGTGGCGGTCACCGACACCACCTTCCGCGACGCGCACCAGTCGCTGCTGGCCACCCGGGTGCGCACCAAGGACCTGCTCGCCGTGGCGCCGGTCGTGGCCCGCACCGCCCCGCAGCTGCTCAGCCTGGAGTGCTGGGGCGGGGCCACCTACGACGTCGCGCTGCGGTTCCTGCACGAGGACCCGTGGGAGCGGCTGGCCGCGTTGCGCGAGGCGGTGCCCAACGTGTGCCTGCAGATGCTGCTGCGCGGCCGCAACACCGTCGGCTACACGCCCTACCCCGAGGCGGTCACCCACGCCTTCGTCCGCGAGGCCGCCGCCACCGGCATCGACGTGTTCCGGGTCTTCGACGCGCTCAACGACGTGTCCCAGATGCGCCCGGCGATCGACGCCGTCCGCGAGACCGGCACCGCGGTGGCCGAGGTCGCGCTGTGCTACACCGGCGACCTCTCCGACCCCGGCGAGACGCTGTACACCCTGGACTACCACCTGCGGCTGGCCGAGCAGATCGTCGACGCCGGCGCCCACGTGCTGGCCATCAAGGACATGGCCGGGCTGCTGCGCCCACCGGCCGCGGCGACCCTGGTCACCGCCCTGCGCGAGCGCTTCGACCTGCCGGTGCACCTGCACACCCACGACACCGCCGGCGGGCAGCTGGCCACGCTCCTCGCCGCGTGGCAGGCCGGCGTCGACGCCGTGGACGGCGCGGTCGCCTCGATGGCCGGGACCACCAGCCAGCCACCGCTGTCGGCGATCGTCGCGGCCACCGACGCCACCGACCGGGCCACCGGTCTCTCGCTCGCCGCGGTGAACGACCTGGAGCCCTACTGGGAGGCCGTGCGGCGGGTCTACGCGCCGTTCGAGTCCGGCCTGCCCTCGCCCACCGGCCGGGTGTACACCCACGAGATCCCCGGCGGGCAGCTGTCCAACCTGCGCCAGCAGGCGATCGCGCTGGGCCTGGGGCAGCGGTTCGAGGAGGTCGAGGACGCCTACGCCGCCGCCGACCGGCTGCTGGGCCGGCTGGTGAAGGTCACGCCGAGTTCGAAGGTGGTCGGCGACCTGGCCCTGCAGCTGGTCGGCTCCGGCGTCGCGGTCGACGACTTCGCCTCCGACCCCGGCAAGTACGACCTGCCCGACTCGGTGATCGGCTTCCTGCGCGGCGAGCTCGGCGACCCGCCCGGTGGCTGGCCCGAGCCGTTCCGCACCCGCGCGCTGGAGGGCCGCCGGCCCGCCGAGCCGCCGGCCGACCTGTCCGACGACGACGCCCGCGCGCTGGCCGGGCAGCCGCGGCAGGCGCTCAACCGGCTGCTGTTCCCCGCACCCACCCGTGAGTACGAGGCCCACCGCGAGCAGTACGGCGACGTGTCGGTGCTGCCGACCAAGGAGTTCCTCTACGGCCTGCGGCCCGGCGACGAGCACGCCGTCGACCTCGAGCCCGGCGTCACCCTGCTCATGGGTGTCGAGGCCGTCTCCGACGCCGACGAGCGCGGCGTGCGCACCGTGGTGTGCACGCTCAACGGGCAGCTGCGCCCGGTGAGCGTGCGCGACCGGTCGGTCGACGCCCAGGTCAGGGCCGCCGAGAAGGCCGACCGCTCGGTGCCCGGCCAGGTCGCCGCGCCGTTCGCCGGGGTGGTCACGCTGTCGGTGGCCGAGGGCGACCGCGTCGAGGCCGGCGCGCCGCTGGCGACCATCGAGGCGATGAAGATGGAGGCCGCCATCACCGCCCCCGTCACCGGCACCGTGGAGCGGCTGGCGATCGGCGCCGTCTCGCAGGTCGAGGGCGGGGACCTGCTCCTCGTCCTGCGCTGAGGCGGGCCCGGTGAAGCGGCTCCTGGTCACCCAGCGGCTCTTCGACGACACCGTCCCGGCGGCCTTCCGCGGGAGCTCGGTCGAGGTCGTCGTGCGCGACGCCCGCGAGCCGCTGCCCCCCGGCGAGCTCGCGACCCACCTCCGGGGCCACCACGGGGTCCTCTGCCTGCTGACCGACCGGCTGGACGGGCCGGTGCTCGAGGCGAACCCGCAGCTCGAGGTCGTGTCCACCGTGTCCGTCGGCTACGACAACGTCGACGTCGCCGTCGCCCGCCGGCTCGGGATCACCGTCACCCACACCCCGGACGTGCTGACCGAGACGACGGCCGACCTCACCCTCGCGCTGGTGCTGGCGGTGGCCCGGCGGCTCCCCGAGGCCGACGCCCACGTCCGGTCCGGCGGCTGGCGGGCCTGGGAGCTGTCCCCGCCGGTGATGGGCGTGGACCTGTACGGGAAGACGCTCGGGCTGCTCGGGATGGGCAGGATCGGGTCGGCCGTCGCCCGCCGGGCCGCGCGCGGGTTCGGCATGCGGGTCCTCTACACGACGCGGACCCCGCTGCCGCCGGAGGAGGAGCACCGGCTCGGGGCCACCCGGGTGGACCTGGACACGCTCGTGTGCTCCTCCGACGTGCTCAGCCTGCACGCCCCGCTCACGCCGGAGACCCGCCACGTGGTGGGCCGGGACCAGCTGGCGGCCATGCGGCCGTCGGCGATCCTGGTCAACACCGCCCGGGGGCCGCTGGTGGACGAGGCGGCGCTGGCCGACGCGCTGGCCGCCGGCGCGATCTGGGGCGCGGGGCTCGACGTCTTCGAGGACGAGCCGCGGGTGCATCCGCGGCTGCTGGCGCTGCGGGAGCGCGTCGTCCTCGCCCCGCACGTCGGCAGCGCCACGATCGAGACCCGCCGGCGGATGGCCGACACCGCCGCGCGCGACGCCCGGGCCGTGCTGGAGGGCCGGGCGCCGGCCCACCCGGTGCCCGGCTGAGAGCCGTCCACCGCCCGCGGCGGGACCCCTGGATCCCGGGGTCCGGGAACTCCACCTTCGGGCCATGGGCGCCGGGGCCGGCCGCCGAGACCCTGGTCGCACGGGCAGGCACCGTCGCGGTCCGGCACGGACCCGCGCTCGGACGGACGCCACCCGCGAGCGGACGGACGTCACGAGGAGCCGGTGATGGCAGGGGTACAGCCTCTCGAGCAGTCGACCCGGGACGTCGTCGAGCACGTCCTGCCCGACGGCGGCGTGGTGGTCGGCGACGACGGCAGCGCGGTCTCGGCCGCAGCGGTGCGGTGGGCCGCCGAGGACGCCGCCCGCCGCGGGACGGCCCTGCACGTGGTCCGGTGCTGGGGGCTGACCACGGCGCCGCGCCCGGACTCGTGGGAGCCGGGCTACGTCCCCCCGCTCACCGACTGGGAGGAGGCGGTGCGGCGGGAGACGGTGCGGCTGCGTGCCCCTGCCCTCGCCGGTGTGGCGGGCCTGGACGTGCACTGGCAGCCGGTGCACGGGCCCGCCGAGCGGGTGCTGACGGCCGCGTCGGCCGAGGCGGACCTGCTCGTCGTCGGCACCCGGGGACGCGGCGAGCTGCGGGAGCTGCTGCTGGGCTCGGTCGCCGGCGCCGTCCTGCACGCCGCCCACTGCCCGGTCGTGGTCGTGCGTGCCGCCCCCGGCCGGGGGCGGCACCTCACGGTCCCGGGGACCTCGCGGTGACCGCTCCGCCGACGTCGACCCCGCCCCCCGAGGGTGCCCGAGGGTGTCGCCTCCCCGGTGAGCGCCGGTCATGCGCGCCCGCTATGGGCGGGCGCATTGGACCCCCGCGCCACCCGGCCGGTTGACTGACGGGTGGCCGGGGTCTGCGGCACCGTCCGGTGCCGGGCAGCCCCCGACCTGGCCGGCGCGAGCACGGGTCCCGGCCGAGGAGGACCGCAACCGGTGGAGCGCACACTGACCGCCGCGGGAACCGGCACCGGGCCGGGCGGGGACGAGTACGACCTCCTCGAGGTGGCCGACTACCGCAGGCTGCACCGGCTGCTGGACGACGTCGCCTCCGCCGGTGCGCGCGTCGACGTGCGCGAGCAGGTGCTCGAGGGGCTGGCCCGCCACTTCGGGTGGCGGCACACCACCTTCTTCACCGGACCGTCGCTGCGGACGACCTTCCACGACCGCGCGCCGGTGCTCCGCGGCCGGGCGGTCGGCATGGGCACGCCCTTCCTGGAGCACTACTGGCCCTACGACGTGTTCAACCTGCCCCGCAACCGGGTCCTCGTCCGGGACCGTGGTGCGGCCTCGCTCGACGAGCTGGACCTCCGCCACGGCGAGGTCGTCGACTACTACCTGGACCGTTTCCTGCGCGCCCACCGGGTGCGCAGCGAGGTGCTGATGGGCCTCCGGCTCGACGGCGCGGAGGCGATCATCGGGGTCCTCGACGCCCGCGACCACGCCTACGACCGCCACGACGTCGCGCTCTCCCGCGTGCTCGCGCGGCAGCTGGCGCGCGTGCTGGTCCTCCCCAGCGGGCCGGCCGACCCGCTGGCCGGCCTGTCCGCGCGCGAGCGCGAGGTCGCTCGCCTGGTCGGCGAGGGGCTGACCAACGCCGAGGTCGCCGCCGCGCTGTTCGTCTCGGTGGACACCGTGAAGAAGCACCTGACCAGCGTCTTCGGCAAGACCGGCTGCCGCAGCCGGGCCGAGCTGGTGCGCCTGCTCGCCACGGTGCCGGCCGCTCGGTAGCCGACCCCCCGGCAGCGCCGGCGCCGGGGGATCGCGGATCCCGCCCGCCTCTTCCACCTTGGTGGCATTCCCGCGCCCGACGGCGGGGCGAACGCTCGAGGGCGCAGCACCCCATCCCGTTCCCGCTCCCGAGGACGAGCGTCATGACGATCAGCCCCGAGGCCACCGCCGTGCCCGTCGCACCCGGCACGCGCGTCGGCGACCACCGCAGACGTGACCCCGACCCGGCCGGTCCGGGCCTCCTCGAGGAGGCGGACCGATGACCGGGAGCGACGCGCGCCCGGTGACCGTCGTCCTGGGTGCCACCGGGCACGTCGGTCGGGGAGTCGTCACCGCCCTGCTGCGCTCCGGTCACCACGTCGTCGCGGTCACCCACGACCGCGCCCGGCCGACGGCGCCGGCGTGGGGCGCGGCCGGCGGCGGGACGGTGACCACGGTCGCCGGCAGCCTGGAGGACGAGGCCCGTGCGGACGCGCTGTTCCGGTCGGTGCAGGCGGCCACCGGCGGCACTGACGGCGGCACCGACGGCGGCACCGACGGCGGCACCGACGGCGGCATCGACAACGTGGTGGCCGCCCTGCCCGGGTGGTACTGGGGCCGGCGCCTCCTGGAGACCCCGGTGGACGAGCTGGAGGAGGCCGTCGGCCGCATCGTGCGGCTGCACGTCGTCGCCGCGCGGACGTTCCTGCCCCGCCTGCCGGGCCCGGGCGGCCAGTACCTGCTGGTCAACAGCCCGGCCGCCACCACGACCGTGCCGGAGCTCGGCGCGATGAGCATCGCGGCGGCCGCCGAGCTGATGCTGGGACGGGCGCTGGGGGTCGAGCAGCCCTCGGGCGGCGCCCGGGTCACCGTCCTGCAGGTCACCACGCCCGTGCTGACCACCGACGCCCCGGGCTCGGACCTGTCCATGCGCACGGCCGAGGAGATCGGCGAGCAGGTGGCGTGGCTGCTGGCCCAGCCGTCCCGCCGGGGACCGGTGGTGCGGTGGCCCTACGCGGAGGCCCGCCCGTACGACACCGCCGAGCACCTGGTCACGGCCCTGTCCTGGGCCGCCGAGGCGCGGGACGAGCGACACGCGTGGGCCGGGCACCGGCCGGCGGAGGCCCTCCGGTGACCGCGGCGCCGGGACTGCTCCCGCCGGGCGGGGAGGTCCTCGACCGGCCCTGGGCGCGGGCGTCCGGCGAGGTGCTGGCCGCGCTGGGCTCGCCGGCGGGCACCGGGCTGACCGCCGACGAGGCGGGTACCCGGCTGCGCCGCGACGGGCCCAACCGGCTGCCCGAGCCGGTGCGGCCGGGGCCGGTGCGCCGCTTCCTGGCCCAGGTGTCCGATCCGCTGGTCCTGGTCCTGCTCGCGGCAGCCGGCCTGGCGCTGGTCGCCGGCGACCCGGTCGACGCCGCCGTCATCGTGGTGGTGGTCCTGGCCAACGCGGTGGTCGGGTTCGTGCAGGAGGGGCGGGCCGAGCAGGCGCTGTCGGCGCTGGCCGACCTGGTGCAGCCCGAGGCGACCGTCGTGCGCGACGGCGCGGCGCACCGGGTGCCGGCCGCCGACGTCGTCGTCGGGGACCTGGTGGAGCTGGTCGCCGGCGACCGGGTACCGGCCGACCTCCGCCTGCTCCGGACCGACGCGCTGGCCCTCGACGAGTCCGCGCTCACCGGCGAGCCCGAAGCCGCCCGCAAGGGGGCCGCTGTGGCGGACGCCGACGCGCCCCTGGCCGAGCGCTCCAGTGCGGCCTACGCCGGCACGCTGGTCGTCGCCGGGACCGGCCGCGGCGTGGTGGTGGCGACCGGCGGCCGGACCGAGCTCGGGGCGATCGCCCGCCTGACCGAGTCCGCGGACCGCCTGGACACCCCGCTGATGGCGGCGGTCAACGGGTTCGGACGCCGGCTCACCGGGATCGTGGTCGCCGTCGCCGCGGTCACCGCGGGGGTGGGGTTCCTCCGGGGTCACGGTCCGGGGACCTCGATCGTCGACGCCGCCGCCGTCGCCGTCGCCGCGATCCCCGAGGGACTGCCGGCCGCGCTGACGGTGACGATGGCGATCGGCGTCGCCCGGATGGCCCGGCGGGGCGCGGTGACCCGCAGGCTGCCGACGGTCGAGACGCTGGGCAGCACGACGGTGATCTGCACGGACAAGACCGGGACCCTCACCCAGAACCGCATGACCGTCCGCCGGGTGGTCACCGCCCTCGGCCGTGCCGAGGTCACCGGCCCCGGGGACGCGCCCACCGGGGAGGTGGTCGCCGGGTCCGCCGAGGCACTGGCGGCGACCCGGGACACGCTCGAGTCCGCCGTCCTGGCCTCCGACGCCCACCTGGTGCCGACCGGCGAGGGCTGGGAGACGGTGGGGGACCCCACCGAGACCGCCCTGCTCGTGGCCGCCGCCAAGGCCGGCACCGACCCCGCGGCGCTGCGCGCCGCCCGGCCCCGCACGGCGGTCGTCCCCTTCGACAGCGCGCTCGGCTGGATGGCCGTCCGGTACGCGGCCGGCGACGGTGGCGACGTCGTCGTCGTGAAGGGCGGCCTGGACCGGTTGCTGCACCGGACCCGGGCGGCCGGAGCGGGAGCCGAGGAGTGGGTACGGCAGGCCGAGAGGCTCTCGGCCGAGGGCATGCGGGTGCTCGCGGTCGCCCGGGGGCGCCTGCCGGCCCGGCAGGGCCTCGGCGAGGAGGACGTCCGGGACCTGGAACTGCTCGGGCTGGTCGCCTCGGAGGACCCGCCGCACCCGGCGGTGCCCGCGGCGGTCGCGGCCTGCCAGGACGCCGGGATCGCCGTCGCGGTCATCACCGGCGACCACGCCGTGACCGCCACCGCGATCGCCCGGCAGGTCGGGATCCGCGCGCCCGGCGGCGGTCCGCTCCGGGCCCTGAGCGGCGCCGACCTGGACCGCCTCGACGACGGCGGGCTGGACCGGGCGGTCGCGGACACGTCCGTCTTCGCCCGGGTGACCCCGGAGCAGAAGCTGCGCCTGGTCCGGGCGCTGCAACGTCGTGGCGAGGTCGTCGCGATGACCGGTGACGGGGTCAACGACGCCCCGGCCCTGCGCCAGGCCGACATCGGGGTGGCCATGGGACGCGGGGGCACCGAGGCCGCCAAGCAGGCCGCCGACCTGGTCCTCACCGACGACGACTTCACCACCATCGAGGCCGCCGTCGAGGAGGGCCGAGGTGTCTTCGACAACGTCGTCAAGTTCCTCGTCTTCGCCCTGCCGACCAACGTCGGGCAGGCACTGGTCGTCGTCGCGGCCGTCCTCGCCGGCGTCACCCTGCCGCTGACCGCGGTCCAGATCCTGTGGGTCAACCTGGTGACCGCGGTCGGACTGGGGCTGGTCCTCGCCGTGGAGCCCGAGGAGCCGGGGATCATGGCCCGCCCACCCCGGCGACCGGGCTCGCCCGTCCTCGACCGGCGCATGGCCCTCCGCGTCCTCGTCGTCGGGCTGCTGCTCACCGCCGTCGCGTTCGCCGCCTTCGGTGCCGCCGCCGCGGTCGGCGACGACGACGCCCGGGCCCGCACCGCCGCCATGAACGCCTTCGTCCTCGTCGAGGTCGCCTACCTCTTCACCTGCCGGTCGCTGCACGCACCGCTGCCACGTGCGGCCTGGTCGGCCAACCGCTGGCTGCTCGTCGGCGTCGCCGCCGTGCTCGCGCTGCAACTGCTCGTCAGCGCGGCCCCCGGGGTCACCGACCTGCTCGGCACCGCCTGGCCGACCGCGCCGGCCTGGGCCGTCGTGGCCGGTGTCGCCGCGGCCGGATCGGTGGCCGTGTGGGGTGCGGCGGCACTCACCCGACGGCGCCCGGACGCGGGGACGTCCACCGGCCGGCCCGAGCGGTCGGCCGTCCCCGCCACGGAGGGAGGAGACCTGCGATGACGAGCACCGGTACCGCGGTGGCGGTCGCCGTCTGGATCCTGACCGGCGCGCTCACCGGATGGCGCATGGCACGGCACGGGCACGACCCGGCATGGCTCCTGGTCACCCTGGGCCTCGGTCCGCTGGCCGTGCCCATCGCCCTGGAGGTCCTCGCCCGGGACCGCCGCCGGGACGACGCCCGACCGCCGCGCTCGGGGCGCCCGGGCCGCGCCGGCGGACCCGTCGTGCTGGTCGGGGTGGACGGCTCGCCGGAGTCGACCGCCGCCGTGGACGCGGCCTCCCGGCTGGTGCCGGCCGGTGGCCGGCTGCTGCTCGCGGAGGTCCTGCCCCACGAGGCACTGTCCCGGCCGGCGGGCGACCAGGTCACCGCCGCGGGTCGGCGCCTCCTGGCCGCGGCCTCGCGGGTGACCGGCGCACCCGTCGAGGTGGAGGTGCTCGCCGGGGTCCCGCCCGAGGCGCTGCGCCGCCTGGCCCGGCGGCGGGCCGTCGACGTGCTGGTCGTCGGCGCGCGCGGACGGGACCTGTCGACGCGGCTGCTGGGGAGCGTGACCGACGCCCTCGTCCGGGACGCGCCGGCCCCCGTCCTCGTCGTGCCGCGGAGCGATCGGCCAGGCGATCGGCCAGGCGATCGGCCCGACGCCGACCGGAGCACCGCCGCGGAGGTCCGGGTGGTCGGTTCAGGTCCGCGGCCCGGGTGAGGCCGCGCCGCCGGGCTCTGCCGGTGTCCTAGCGGCGGGCCAGCGCCGCGAGCGCGGCGTCGATCCGCTGCCGGGTGTCGTCGGAGGTCCACCCGGCGACGACGGCCGTGTCGCCCGCGGTGGTCGCCGCGATCGCCGCGTCGGCGGGGCGGTGGAGGGCGGTCTTGGTCAGCCGGTAGGACTCCGGTGACCGGGCGGCCAGCTCGGCGGCCAGCGCGAGCGCCCGCGGCAGCAGCTCGCCGGGCGCGGTGACCTCGTCGACCATCCCCAGGGCCAGCGCCTGCTCCGGGTCGACGGCCTGCGCGCCGAGCAGCACCCGGCCGGCGCGGGGCCCGAGCGCGTGCCGGGCGATCTCCAGCGCGGCGGCCGGGAAGGGGACGCCGACCGCCAGCTCGGTCAGCCCCATCCGCCCGCCCGACACCAGCCGCAGGTCGCAGGCGAGGGCCAGCACGCAGCCGCCGGCGATGGCGTGCCCGTTGACCGCGGCGACCGTGGGTCGCGGGTGGTCGAACACGGCGCGGAACGTGCGCGAGAGCGCCGTCAGCAGCTCCTCGGTGTAGGGCCGCCCGCCGTCGAGGATCCGGCGCAGGTCCACCCCGGCGGAGAACGAGGAGCCGGTGCCGGTGACCACCAGCGCCCGGTCGGACCCGGCGACCGCCGCGGTGAGGGCGTCCAGCAGCTCCACGTCCAGGGCGCCGACCCGGCCGTGCTCGATGCGCAGGACGGTGACGTCGCCGCGGTCCTCGGTGACCAGCACCCGGCCATCATCCCGGCAACCGGGGCGGCGCGGCGGGTCGGGCGGCCCGCGTCGGTCATCCCCGCCGGTCGGCGAGAGCCCCGGGCGCCCGGTCCGGGGGCACACTGCGGTCAGGAGGTGGTCGTCGTGACCGAGCCGGGGCCCCGCGTCGGGCGGTACGCCGCCGACGTCGACTACACGACCCTGCCGGAGCCCGTCCCGCTCGAGCGGACGGTCGCCGAGCACCCGGACGCCGGCGTCGCACCCCCCGCCGGCGGCGGGGACGGTGCCGTCGGCGGCGACGACGGCGGGGACTGACCCCGCTCGGACGCCGCCCGCCGGCGTGGGGTCACAGCCCCCAGAAGGAGCCGGCCAGTCCCACGCTCCGCAGGTACTCGGCCGAGGTCGCCGGGTCCCGGCGCCGGTAGCCGCGGTCGAGGCGCCCGTCGTACCAGTGCGCGGCCAGCCGCCACAGCGTGGCGAGGTCCATCGTGTAGCCGCGGGGCTCCCCGGTCCGCGCCAGCCAGGTGTCCACGCAGCCCGGTGAGCAGAACAGCCGCTGGTGGGAGCACGTGTGGACGACGTCGTCCCAGATGCGGGCGGCCGGGACGAGGAAGTGGGCCACCTGGTCCCCGTCCGGGGGCGCGTCCCGGCCGACGTCCCAGGCGTGCGCCCGCGAGCAGCCCGGGCAGCGGGTGGACACGAGGACCGGCGCCTGGTCGGGCAGCAGGTGCGGCAGCGCGAAGGAGTCCCACGCGCAGCCGCCCCACCACAGGGTGCGGCTCCCCATCACGGCGAACCCGAGCGGGACGGCCGCGAAGGGATGGGCCATGACCACCCGGTCCCCGTCGTCGAGGACGAGGTGCCGGGCCGCGGCCAACCGCCGGAGGCCGGCCCGCACGTCCTCCGGCGCGACGGCCAGCTCCTCCGCCAGCCGGTCGGGACCGGGTGCCGCGCCGGTGTCGGCGAACGAGCGGTACACCAGCAGCCTCAGGTCCTCGTCGTCCACGGCGCCAGTGTGGCCGCCCGCCCGCCCGTCGCGGGGTCTCGGGCCGCTCGCCTCCGCGGCCGGGGGAGCGGCGAGCCGGTGTCCCCGGCCGCCGCGGCTGACTAGCATCCCCACTGTCGCGGTCCAGGGACGGGACGCGGTCGGCCACGTCGATCCCGTGCGGAGCGCCCTCGAGCAGTCGGTGGCGTGCGTGTTGAGGGAGGCCCGCATGCCCCAGCCCGCCCGCACGCGCCGCGTCGGCGTCGTCCTGCCGGCACCCCCGTGACCGCCGGGACGCCGCGCCGGGTCGCCGGCCTCGTCGCCGTCGTGGTCCTCGCGGTCACGGCGGTGCTCGCGGTGCTGGCCGGCCAGGTCAACGCCCGCGCCGAGCGGGACCTCCTCGAGCGGGAGGTCGCCCAGGCCGGCACGGTGCTGACCACCCAGGTCGCGGTGCTGACCACCCGGCTGGCCGACGCCGGGCAGGTCGCCACCGCCACCGGCGGCGATCCCGGCGCGTTCGAGCGGTTCGCTGCCGCCCGCGTCTCCGGCGCGGACCTGGTGTCGCTGTCGCTGTGGCGCGCCCCCGGCGGCGGAGGGGCCGAGCGGCTGGCGGTGCAGGGAGCCGAGCCGGCCGGTCCCGGCGGGAACGGGTTCGCCGCGTTCCTCGCCGGCGCCCCCGCCGACGGGACGCTGGCGGTGCGGGGCATCCTGCCCGGTGACCCGGACCGGCTCGGGTACGCGCTGCGCCCGGCGGGGGACACCGCCGGCCTGGTGGTCTACGCCGAGTCGGTCCTGCCACCGGACCGGCGCGTCGAGGTGCCGCCCGACGAGGCCTTCGGCGGCCTGGACTTCGCCGTCCACCTCGGGCGCGGCACCAATGCCGACCAGCTGCTGTACTCCACCGGGCCGGTGCCGATCCGCGGCGAGACCGCCCGGAGCACGGTGGCGTTCGGGGACACCGCGATCACCGTCGTCGGCGCCTCCCCGGGGAGCCTGACCGGCGCGCTCTCCTCCGCGCTGCCGTGGATCGTGACCGGCGTCGGCGTCGCGCTCGCCGCCGCGGCGGCCCGGACCGCCGCGGCGGTCCTGCGGCGCCGCGGCGAGGCGGAGCGGCTGGCGGCCGAGAACGAGCGGCTCTACCGCCAGCAGCGCGGCATCGCGAGCACCCTGCAGCACGCGCTGCTGCCCGAGGTCCCGGTCCTGGAGGGGCTGGAGGTCGCCGCCCGCTACGAGGCCCGCGGTGACGAGCTCGAGGTCGGCGGGGACTGGTACGACGTCGTCGCCCGCGGGCCCGGCTGCTGCGTGTTCGTCGTCGGCGACATCTCCGGCAGCGGGCTGCCGGCGGCCACCACGATGGCCGAGCTGCGGTTCGCGGTCCGCGCCTACCTGGCCCAGGGCGACGACGTCACCGTGGTGCTGGCCAGGCTGCGGCGGCTGCTCGACGTCAGCACCGACCACCGCTTCGCCACCCTGCTCCTCGGCGAGCTCGACACCGCCACCGGACGGCTGCGACTGGCCTGCGCCGGGCACTTCCCGCCCGTGCTGGTCACCGGGGGCGGGGCCTGCTCCCTGGCGGTGCCCGTCACCCCGCCGGTCGGCGTGGACGCCCCGGCGCCGGCCCCGGTCACCGAGGTCCGGGTGCCGGCCACCGGCACGCTGCTCGCCTTCACCGACGGGCTCGTCGAGCGCCGCGGCGAGGTCATCGACACCGGCCTGGACCGGCTGCGGGCCGCCGCCGCGGGCCTCGACGGGCAGCCGCTGCCGGAGGCGCTCGACGACCTGATGCGGACGCTCACCGCCGACGGCGGAGGGGACGACACCGTGCTGCTGGGCATGCGCTGGAGCAGGTGACCGGCGGGCGGAGCGGCGTCCCCTCCGCCCGCCGGTGCCGTCCCGGGGATCCCGAGCGGCCCCTGACCGGGCCGGCCTCAGACGGTCTCGGGTACCCGGAGGTGGGCCAGGACGAGGTCCATCTCGGCGACGTCGAGGATGTCGATGCCCATGATCGCGACGCCCTCCTCGCGCAGCATGCGGGCCTGTTCCCGGGACTCCTCGAGGTGGGCGCGGCCGTCGAAGACCACGGTGCCGACGGCGTGACCGGTCTCCCGGTCGATCATCATGCTGAGGCTGCAGAAGCCGGGCGTCTCCTGGATCCGCGGCATCAGGCTGGTGCGGTACATGTCCAGCAGCTGGTCGGCCCTGGCCGGGTCGCCGTGGCTCCAGGTGATCCGGGCGCACGCGCCGTCCCCGGCGGTGTGCGCGCGGTGGAGGACGGCGATCTCCCACTCGCGCACCTCGAGGTCCTCACCCGCGCCGAAGCGGTCCACCAGGTGCCGGCGCATCGGTGCGACGCGCTCGGCGCTGGCGTCCATCGCCTGCCGGTCCTCCCAGGCCGACGTCGCGATGCACCGGCCGGTCTCGCGATCGCACAGCATCGACAGGCCGACGCAGCCGTCCATGTCCTGCACGGCCGGCCAGACCTCGTCGCGCATGTAGGCGATGGCGTCGTCGAGCGATCCGGGGTTGCCGCGGATGGTGGTGGATCGGGCGTACATGCCGCCCTCCTCTCGGACGGCGGCGACGCCCCTGCGGCATCGCCGCGCGCCCGAGCCTCCTCCTCGGCGGCGCTCCGGACAACGGTCCTCAGGCCGACGGCGGAGGGCTCCGGCGTGGCGTGTGGGGGAGGAGGAAGGCGGCCAGCCACCCGACGACGGCGAACCCGCCGACCACCACGATCGCGGTGAGGAACGGGGGGTTGCCCCCGGCGGTCGCCCCCACGAGCACCGACCCGGCGATGGCGACGCCGAGCGAGGACCCGAGGTTGGAGACGCTGCGCGAAACGCCGGAGATGTCGCCCTGCACCGACTCCGGCCAGGCCGACTGCACCACGTTCACCGACGCGGTGAGCATCGCCCCCACGCCGAAGCCCATGAGGAACAGCCCGGGCCAGAAGGTCCAGACCGCGGAGTCCTGGCGGACCAGCGCCAGCAGCAGCGCCAGGCCGATGACGGTGAGCGTGAAGCCGGCCCGGATCAGCAGTCGCTGCGGGTGTCGGCTGGCCATCCGCTGCGCGGCGCCGGCGGACAGCAGGATGCCGATCGTGGCCGGCAGCAGCATCAGTCCGGTCTGGACCGCCGAGTAGCCCCGCTCCTGCTGCAGGAACACCGAGATGACGAAGAACGCCCCCTGCATGACCAGCCACTGCACGGTCTGGGTGGTCAGCCCGAGGTTGGAGGTGCGGTTGCGGAACAGCGAGGGTGAGACCAGCGGCGTCCGGCCGTGCCGCTCTCGGGTCTGCGTGTAGAGGAAGAAGACGGCCAGGAACAGGCCGCCGAGGGCGACCAGGATCCACACCCGGGACGAGGTCCAGCCCTGGGTGCCCGTCTGCAGGATCCCGAAGACGACGAAGAACAGACCGGCGGCGGACAGCACGGCGCCGAGCAGGTCGAACCGCGGGCGCTGCGCCGGCAGCGGCGGGTCGTCGATCCGGCGGGCGAGCAGCACGATCGCGCCCACGACCGCGGCCTGCAGGACGAACGACGCCCGCCAGCTCACGTAGCTGGTGATCAGGCCACCGATCAGCGGCCCGGCGGCCGCGCCCAGCCCCGCGGCGCCGCTGACCACGCCGAACCACTTGGCGCGCGTCTTCACGTCGTCGAACACGACGGTGATGAGGATGTAGATCGGCGGGATGAGCAGCGCCGACCCGATCCCCTCCAGCAGGGAGTAGCCGACGGTCAGCACGGCCAGCCCCGGCGCGAGGGCGGCCAGCAGGGCGCCGGCGCCGTACACCAGCAGGCCGAGGACGAAGCAGCGCTTGCGGCCCCAGATGTCGGTGAGCTTGCTGCCGGGGATCATCAGCGCCGCCATCGTCAGCGTGAACAGCGTGATGGTGGTCTGGATCCCCGCGACGTCGGTGTCGAGGTCGTCGGCGATCGTGCTGATCGCCACGTTCATGTTCGACGCGGCGTAGCTGGCGATGAACTGCGCGAGGGCGAGCGGCAGGACGATCACGCCTGCCGTCGCCGTGGCCGCGCCGGCGCGGGCGCCGGTCCTGGTCATCCGTGTCCTCCGATCCCGGATCGGCGCCCGCGGTGCGGGGTCAGGACGTGCGCTGCTCGGGGATGGCCTCGGCCAGGGCCTCCGCGCCCGCGATGGCGCGCAGGATGTTGCCGGCCGCGGCGGTGATCCGCGGGGTCCCCACCAGCGGGGCGATGGCGACCAGGACCGCCTGGGCCTGCTCGACCGTCACGTCGGTGTCCGCGGCCATGCCGAGGGTGACCGCGTAGGAGGCGGGCGGGGCGTCCATGGCGACGAGCACGGCCAGGCGGACGAGCAGGTAGGTGTCGGCGTCCAGCCCGGAGCGGTCGAGCGCGTCCAGGTTCATGGCGAGGACGGTCTCGAGCACCGGGGCGTCGCCACGGGCGAGGCCGTCGAGGGTGGCGTCGGGGGTGGTCTGGGTCATGGCTCCTCCTGAGGTGGGGACCGGCGGCGTCCAGCGTCGGCAGACCGGGGCCGCCGGGCCTCCTCCCGTCCGGACGATGTGGCCGGCGGGGCGCGCGGCGGGGCGGGGCCCGCTCAGACGTCGCGCTGCACGGGCACCCGGCCCGCGGCGGCGGCCTCGGCCAGCTGCCGGTGGTCGCCCTCGGTGACGTCGGCGCACGCCTCCGCGTAGTCGGCGAGCGCGTGCTCGAACGCCGGCGAGGAGCCCAGGTAGCCGGCGATCGCGATGCGGTCGCCGGTCCGGGCGTGCGCCCGGGCCAGGCACCAGGCGCAGACCGAGCCGAGGATCTGCAGCCCCTCGGGGCGCAGGTCGCCGAGCTCGACCGACCCCTTCCAGTCCCGCAGCTGCCGGAGGTAGAAGTCCCGCTCCACGCCGTCGACGCCGGCGGTGCGCTCCCAGCCGAGGAAGACGTCGCTGGCCTGTTGCATCAGGTGCTGGCCGGCCACCACCCGCTCGCCCTGGTGGGTGTACTGGCTGGGCCCGACGAACTCGGCGTGCACCGACGGGCCGGCCTCCTTGACCTGGAGCAGCAGCGGGTCGTCGTCGTCGCGCCCGACGAGCAGGACCACCCAGCAGCGGGTGCCCACGCTGCCCACCCCGACGACCTTGCGGGCCATGTCGACGAACGCGTACCGCTCCAGCAGGGTGCGGCGGTCGACCTGCAGCGTGCTCCGGTACAGCCGGATCAGGCCGTGGAAGGCGCGGGCCGGGTCCGGGCCCTCCGCCCCGGGCAGGAGGTCGCGCAGCGGCACCAGCAGCGGGGGCTCGGCCTTGATCCGCAGCCGGCCGTCGACCAGCTCGGTGAGCTTGCCGAAGGCCTGGAGGCTGTCGCGGGTCCGCGCCCGCTCGAGCGCGCGGGCCAGCCGCTTGCGCGCGCCCGGCCCGAGCTGCGGGATCAGGTCGCGCTGCAACGCCTCGGCGTCGAGGCCGGCGTACCAGACCTCGATGTCCCGCTGCGCCGCGAACTCCGCCATCGCCGTCCGGTACCGCGCGCCGGCGGCGACGGTGACCGCCCGCCGCTGCTTGCGCGACAGGCCGTTCTCCCGGCCGGCGAGCTCCAGGCTGGCGACCAGCCGCTGGACGTCGTGCTCGAACGGGCCCGGCAGGGTCTCGTCGAAGTCGTTGGTGTCGAACACCAGCCGGCGCTCCGGTGAGCCGTACAGGCCGAAGTTGGCCGCGTGCGCGTCGCCGCACATCTGCACGGTCAGGCCCGACCGCGACGCCCCGGCCTGGTCGGCGGCCATGACCCGGGCGGCGCCGCGGTAGTAGGCGAACGGGGACTGCAGCATCCGCCCGTAGCGGATCGGCACCAGCTCGGGCACCCGGTCGGCGGCCTGCTCCACGAGCAGGGTGAGGGGGTCGCGGGTGCGCGTGGCCCGGGGGGACTCGGCGAGCGCGGCCAGGGGTGCGCCGGCGCGCAGCGCCTTGCCCGCGGCCTTCCGTTCCTGCGGGGTGGGCCGGGCGGGCGGGGCCGCGGCCCGCACCGCGCCGTCGTCGAGGGCGACCGCGGTCCGGTTGAGCACGGCGCTGCCACCTCCCCGGCGGGCGTGGCGGGTGGGGGTCGTGGACCCGGCTGCTCGGCGTCCGGCTGCACCTGTCCTCATGGCGCGACCGTGCCGGGCGGGTGCGCCGGCGGCCTCACCCGGCGGGGATGAGGTCGCCGGGCGCCGGGCGCGGGACCCTCGGCGCCGCGGCGCGCGGCGTGCGCGGAGGAACGGAGGAGCCCGTGTCGGACGTGAAGATCGAGCAGGAACGGACGCTGAGCCGTCCGGAGATCGCCCGCTTCCTGGCGGCGCTGGCGGAGGGGCTGGGGTCCGACGACGGCGAGGTCACCGTCGAGCTGGGCGACACCACCCTGGAGCTGACGGTGGCCGACCGGCTCCGCTGCGAGCTCGAGGTGGAGGTCGACGGCGACGAGATCGAGCTGGAGCTGGAGCTGAAGTGGGCCGTCCCCGGCCGGGCTACCGCGGCACCGCCGCAGGACGGGTCCGACGAGGCGCGGTCGGAGGAGGACCGCGCACCGGCGGCCGAGGGCTCGGCTGCGGCGGGCACGCCCGGTCCGCGGAAGGCGCCGGAGAGCCGGACGCGGCAGGAGAAGCGCCGCCCGTCCCCGGCCTGACCTGGCCGGCCCGACCCCGCGGCGCCGGACCGGCCGCTCACCCGCCGTCGTCGACGCGGGTCTCCGTGGCCCGGTAACCGCCGCCGGGCCACTCCCAGCGGCCGTCGACGGTGCCGGCGGCGCGGTCGATGGTGCCGTGGAAGCGGGCGGGGGAGTCCTTGGCCCCGTGCCAGACGGTGAGGTCGTCGCCCTCGATCTGCCAGGAGTACTCGAGTGCGAAGGAGCAGTACGGGCCGGGCCCCTCGTTGCTGAAGAACATCGACCGCAGCGTCTGCTGCGCGTGGTCGTAGCCGATGTACTCGGCGCCCTCGTGCTCGTCCCCGTCGATCCGCATCTGCTGCACGAGGAAGTGGCCGCCCTCGAGCCAGCGTCGCGTCACCGTGCCGGTGAACGCGCCGCTGCCGTCGAGGTCGCTGCCCTCCAGCCGCCACGTGCCCACGAGCACGTCGAGGTCGCGCAGCCGCGGGTGGGGTTCGGGGGCCCGGGGCCCGCCGGCCCGGTCGGTGCGGTCGGTCTCGGCCATGGCGGCGGTCCTCTCGGGAGGGACGGAACGGGGTCCTCGAGTACTCAGACCGCCGCGCCGGGCCGGAGTCATCGCCGCGTCGTCGTCCCGGCCACCCGGCCGCGCTCGTGCGCGCGGCCGGGCCGCCGCTCAGTGGGCGACGGCGACCGCCGGGGAGTCGCCCAGCTCGGTCAGCCGCCACGGCCGGACGACGGTGCCGAGCACCCCGATGGCCAGGACCAGGCCGCCCACCATGGTGAGCGCCATCGCCGTGGCGTCGTTGCCGAGCAGGCCGACGAGCGGGGAGACCGCGGCGCCGATGCCGAACTGGACCGCGCCCAGCAGGGCGGCCGCGGAGCCCGCGGTCTCGCCGTGCGCGGCCAGCGCGAGCGCCGGGGCGTTGGGCAGCGCCAGCCCGATGGCGGCGAGCACGGCCCACAGCGGGACGACCACGCCGGCGAGCCCGCCGGTCCCGGTGACCGCCAGCGCCAGCAGCACCAGCGCGGCGACCGCACCGGCCGACATCGCGGCGGACAGGAGCTGCGCCGGCGACCACCGGCGCAGCAGGACCGGGTTGAGCTGGGTCGCGCCGATCAGCCAGAAGGCGCCCGCGCCGAACAGCATCCCGAACTGCTGCTCGTCGAGGCCGAACTGCCGCTGGTAGACGAAGGAGGACCCGGAGACGTAGCTGAACAGCCCGGCCATGGTCAGCCCGGCCACCACCACCAGCCCCACGTACACCCGGTCCCGGAGCAGCCCCCGGTAGGTGCGCAGGACCCCGGCGACGCCGCCGGTCACGCGGCGGGCCGGCGGCAGGGTCTCCGGGACGACGAGCGCGCCGACGACGAGCAGGAGCAGCCCGTAACCCGCGAGGACGACGAACACCCCGCGCCACGAGGTGATCCGCAGCAGCTCGCCGCCGATCGTCGGGGCGAGCACCGGGGCGGCGCCCATGACGAGGAACAGCCGCGACAGCATGGCGGCGGCCGCCCGGCCCTCGAACAGGTCCCGCACGATCGCCATGGCGACCACCCCACCGGCGGCGCTGCCCACGCCCTGCAGGACCCGCAGCACCCCGAGCACCTCGACGGTCGGCGCGACGAGGACCAGCAGCGAGGCCACCACGTGCAGCGCGGTCCCCGCCAGCATCGGACGGCGGCGGCCCAGCGCGTCGGCGAGCGGCCCGATCACGAGCTGCCCGATCGCCAGCCCGGCCAGCGTGCCGGTCAGGGTCAGCTGGACCATCGGCGAGCTGGTGCGCAGGTCGGTGGCGATGGCCGGCAGCGCCGGCAGGTACATGTCGATGGTGAACGCGCCGACGGCGACGAAGGCGCCGAGGACGAGCACCAGCACCGCGCGGTGCGGCGTCTGGACCTCCGCGGGCACGGTGGTGCTGCGGTCGTGGGTGACGGTCACGGACTTCCCCCTGGGCGCGCGGCAGCGCCCCGTCTGGACTGTGGTTGCAGACGACAAGCGTTACCACCCACCGGCCATTCCACTCGCGAAGGCGCGGAGTCGTGTTCCCGTCGCAGATCACACCGTCGGGCCCCCCGGGGAGGACCATCCCGGTGACACGACCGGATCGATGACGGGAGGCACCGTGCAGGCGGTGGTCGTCGAACGCACCGGTGGGCCCGAGGTGCTGCAGGTCCGCGACCTCCCCGACCCCGAGCCGGGGGAGGGGCAGGTCCTCGTCGACGTCGAGGCCGTGGGCGTGAACTTCCGCGACGTCTACGAGCGGGAGGGGCGCCCGCCCTACGGGGGCCGCCTGCCGGCGGTCGTGGGCGCGGAGGGGGCCGGCACCGTGGCCGGCACCGGCGAGCGGGTGGCCTGGCTCGACGTCCCGGGCAGCTACGCGACCCGCGTGGCCGCGCCGAGGGACAGGCTGGTCCCGGTACCCGACGGCGTGCCCGCCGAGCTGGCCGCTGCCGTGGTGCTGCAGGGCTGCACCGCCCAGTACCTGGCCGCCGACTCCTACCCGGTGTCCGAGGGCGACTGGGCGGTCGTGCACAGCGCGGCCGGCGGCGTCGGGCTCCTGCTCACGCAGCTGGTGCGCGCCCGGGGCGGGCACGTGCTGGCCACGGTGTCGACCGAGGACAAGGCCGTGCTGGCGCGGGGGGCCGGGGCCGACGACGTCGTCGTGGGCTACGCGGGGTTCCCCGAGCGGGTGCGCGAGCTCTCCGGCGGCGAGGGCGCGGCGGTGGTCTACGACGGCGTCGGGAGGGCGACGTTCGCCGCGGGGCTGACCGCGCTGCGGCCCACCGGCCGGATGGTCCTCTTCGGCGCCGCGAGCGGGCAGCCCGAGCCGCTGCCGCTGCAGCAGCTGGCGGCGCACGGGTCGCTGTACGTCCAGCGGCCGACGCTGGGGACCTACACCCGCACCCCGCATCTGCTCCGGGAGCGGGTCGGCGCCGTCCTGGACCTGGTCGCCTCCGGCCGGCTCGACGTGCGCATCGGCGGCCGTCACCCGCTGAGCGAGGCCCGGCGCGCCCACGAGGACCTGGAGGCGCGGCGGACCACGGGCAAGCTCCTGCTGCTGCCGTAGCGGCTCAGACCAGTTCCCGGCGCGCCAGCCGGCGCCGCCGCCAGGCCGCCGGCGGCTCGCCGACCTCGCGGGTGAAGGCGGCGTAGAAGCTGCTCGTGGAGCCGAAGCCGGCCCGCCGGGCGACGGCGTCGACGTCGGCCGTGGTGACCAGCAGCAGCCGCCGGGCCTCGGCCAGCCGGCAGCGCAGCAGGAACGCGGCCGGGGTGGTGCCGGTGACCGCGCGGAAGGCGGCGGTCGCCGTGGCCGGGTGCAGGTGCGCGGCGGCGGCGACCTCGGCGACGCCGATCGGCTCGCGGAACCGCGCCGCGACGAAGGCGGCCATCTGCGCCACCCGCCGCGCGTGCCGGTCAGGGGCGGGGCCCTCGTCCTCCGCCGGGCCCTCGTCCTCCGCCGGGCCCTCGTCCTGCGCCGGGTCCGGATCCGGGTCGAGCACCGACAGCCGCTCCAGCAGCGCGCGCACCTCCAGCCGGGCCGCGCGGGCCTCGGCCGGGACGCCGCCGGCCAGGTCGGCCGCCCAGCCGGCGAAGCGCGCGGCGTCGTCGGACCGGCCGGGCAGCACCCGCCGCTCGCCGCGCAGCAGCGCCGCGGTCAGCCGGCCCTCCACGTCCCACTCCAGCGCATCGGCCAGCGGCACGGTGAGCCAGCGGACCGCCGCGCCGTCCCCGGCGGCGCTCACCCGGTGGGGCAGCGCCCCCCACGCCACGACCAGCGTCCCGTCGGGCACCCGCACCCGCCGGCCCGCGTGCTCGTGCTCGACCCACCCGCCCACGGCCAGCGCGAGCTCGACGTCGTCGTGCCGGTGCGCGCGGCGCATCACCGGCCGGGTGCTCAGCCGGCAGGCCAGGCCGTGCTCCTCGTGCACCGGGCCGGCGAGCAGGGGCTCGGCCGGGGACCCGGCGCGGATCCGGGAAGCACCGCCGTCCATGCCGGGAGTCTCCCGCGCCGGCCCGGCCGAGCATCGGGGGCATGACGCCGCTGTCCCTGACCCCCGCCCAGGTCGCCCGGTTCGACGCCGAGGGGTTCCTCGTCCTGCGCGACCGCATCCCCGCCGACCTGCTCGCCCGGCTGCGCGCCGCCGCCGACCGGTGGACGTCGATGCCGCCCACTGGGGACCACCTGTTCACCGGCGGCGTGCTGTGGCGGGTCGACTACCTGCACGACAAGGGCGAGGACGCCTCGCTGGAGCTGCTCGGCAGCCCGGAGGTGCTCGGCATCGCCGAGTCGCTGGCCGGGCCGGACCTGGTGCCCACCTACGAGTCGCTCGTGGTCAAGGCCGAGGGCGCCGGCGCGCCCGTGCCGTGGCACCAGGACGCCGTGCACGCCCGGCGGCACCGGCTGTTCAACGTCGACGTCTACCTCGACGCCGCGCTGCCCGGGCAGGGCGCGCTGCGGGTGGTGCCCGGTTCGCAGCGGGCGCGCACCGACGCCTGCGGGCTGCGCGACGCCCACGGCTGGGACGTGCCCGGCGCGGTCGAGGTGCCGATGGCGCCCGGGGACGTCCTCGTCCACGACGACATGGTGGTGCACGGCTCGCCGCCCACCGCCGGCTCGCCGCTGCGGCGCACGGTCTACCTGGAGTTCCGCCCCGCCGCCTCGGTGCTCGAGGACGGCCCCTGGGACGACGAGTGGCTCGCCGCCCGGATGCGGCTGCTGCCCGCCGCCCTGGCCGCGCACGCCGCGGCCCGGCCGGCCGCGCCCCGGCACGACTGGCGCCCCTCGCCGCACCTGCGTCCCGGGGACGACGGCGTCGACCTGCGGGTGGCCCACGGCGTGCACACGCCGGGGGAGTGGTGCAGCGCGGGCTGACCGCTCACCGAGCGCGACCGGGACACGTCCTTCCGGTGCTCGCCCTGAGTGGGGTCAGCCGACCGGCGCACGGCGACCGGATCAGAGGCTGTTACCCGGCCTGGCGACATCATCCCCAGCGGGAGACACGCGATGTCAACGGCGCGATCGACTCGCATCGGTCCGGCACTGCGCCTGGCTCGTCACCGGGGCTTGTTGGGGACGTAATAGGTGAGACCGGCAGCCCCACCGAAGGCGACGAGGGCAGCGACCACCGCCGTCAGCCACTGACCTGCGGTGACCGAGTCGAAGCCGGTGTCCGCACCGCCCAGTGCGGTGAGGAGCGATGACAGGAATGCGAGGACCGCGCTGTAGATCGCGGCCACCCAGGCCTTGGCCGCCGTGGTCCGTCCCGGTCGGGTCGGATCGTGGGGTTGCGACACCTCGAGGGGTGCAGACATGACCACTCCTCTCCTGGACGTGCCGAGAGTCGTTGCCGATGGTCGTCATGGCGCGTCACCGACCTGTCACGGGTGCATCACCACCGGCTGTCGTCGTCGTGCGGTCCCCCATCGCGAGACGTCGTGCCGTTGCACCGGCGACTCCAGCTCTCCCCTCGGGCTCGACGAGACGGACCCGGCCCGCTGACCGGTGTCGCGGACCTGCGCGCAACGGGCGTGCACGTCGACGGCCTGGCCTGCCCCCCGGGCGCGCGGGCGCCCGGTGTCGACCTGGTGCGGTCTCCCGGCCACGGGGACCGCACCAGGTCGACACGGAGCGGTGCCCGGCCGGCGCACCCGAGCCCAGGGTCCTTCCCTGGCGCGAGCACCCGCGGTGCGGCGGCACGGTGGCCCCGACGCGGCGGACGAGGCTGCGCTCGACAGGGGAGGGTCCCGATGGCCGGTGCTGCGACACGGGGGGAGGCGGGCGCGCCGGAGGACGAGAGCACGCGCCGCTCGGGATCCTGGGCCCGGCTGCGCGGCCGCGACGACGGCGTGTCCCGCCGTCCCCCGCCGTGGCGCGTCGAGGGCATGCCCGACGACCGGGGCCGCCCGGCGGCGCAGCGCCCGCGGCTGGGCGCCCTGTGGTGGCTGGTGCTGGCCGCGCTGGCCGTCAACTGGATCATCGCGTCGGTCGCGATGGGCCCACCGCCGCGGGCCGCGGTCCCCTACACGTACTTCACCGACCAGCTGACCGCCGGCAACGTCGCGTCGGTGACCTCGACCGGGGACACCATCGAGGGGGAGTTCCGCACCGCCGTCGACCCGCCCGGCGGGGACGACGCCGCCCCGACGGAGCTGTTCACCACCCAGCGCCCGTCCTTCGCCACCGACGACCTGCTGGCCACGCTGGAGGCCCAGGACGTCACCGTCGACGCCGTCTCGCCGGACGCCGGCCCGCCGCTGTGGGTGCAGGTCGTCGTCGGCTTCGGCCCGACCCTGCTGCTGGTGGCGCTCCTGCTGTGGTTCCTGCGGCGGCGGGCGGCCTCCGGCGCCGGCGCGCTCGGCGGCTTCGGCCGGTCGAAGGCCACCCTCTACCGGCCCGACTCCGGGCGGCGGACGACGTTCGCCGACGTCGCCGGGATCGACGCGGTCGAGCAGGAGGTGGGCGAGGTCGTCGACTTCCTGCGCGACCCCGGGCGCTACACCCGGCTCGGGGCGCGGATCCCGCGGGGCGTGCTGCTCTCCGGCCCGCCCGGCACCGGCAAGACCCTGCTCGCCCGGGCCGTGGCCGGCGAGGCCGGGGTGCCGTTCTTCTCCATCTCGGCCTCGGAGTTCATCGAGGCGATCGTGGGCGTGGGTGCCAGCCGGGTGCGCGACCTGTTCGCCCAGGCGAAGAAGGTGGCGCCCTCGATCGTGTTCATCGACGAGCTCGACGCCATCGGCCGGGCGCGGGGCGGGACGGCCACCACCGGAGGCGTCGACGAGCGCGAGCAGACGCTCAACCAGGTCCTCACCGAGATGGACGGGTTCCAGGGCAACCAGGGCGTGGTCGTGCTCGCCGCCACCAACCGGCCCGAGATCCTCGACCCGGCGCTGCTGCGGCCCGGCCGCTTCGACCGCCGGGTGACCGTCGGCCCGCCCGACCGCGCCGGGCGGCTGGAGATCCTCCGGGTGCACACCCGGGAGGTGCCGCTGGCGCCCGACGTCGACCTCGCCGCGGTGGCCGCCGCGACGCCCGGGATGGTCGGCGCCGACCTGGCCAACCTGGTCAACGAGGCGGCACTGCTGGCCGCGAAGAACCGCCGTGAGCAGGTCGCCGGCGCCGACCTCGCCGAGGCGCTGGAGAAGACCCTGCTGGGCACGGTGCGCGGCATCGTGCTCTCCCCGGAGGAGAAGCTCCGCACCGCCCACCACGAGGCGGGGCACGCGCTGCTCGGCATGCTCACGCCCGGCGCGGACCCGGTGCGCCGCGTGACGATCATCCCGCGGGGACAGGCCCTCGGGGTGACCGTGCAGACGCCGGAGGGCGACCGGTACGGCTACTCGGTGCGGTACCTGCGGGGCCGCATCGTCGGTGCGTTAGGCGGGCGGGCCGCCGAGGAGGTCGTCTACGGCGACGTCACCACCGGCGCCGCCGACGACCTCGAGCAGGTGACCCGGCTCGCCCGGCAGATGGTCGGCCGGTGGGGCATGTCACCGGCGGTGGGCCCGGTGGCGGTCCTGCCGCCGTCGGGGGACCAGCCCTTCGCCGCCGACGGCGCCGCCCCGGCGACGCGGGAACTCGTCGACGCCGAGGTGCGCCGGCTGGTCGAGGAGTGCTACGCCGAGGCGGTCGCGACGCTGCGGGCCAACCGGGACCGGCTGGACCGGCTGGCCGCCGCCCTCCTCGAGCGGGAGACCCTCGAGGAGGACGAGGCCTACGTCGCCGCCGGGGTGCGCCCGGACAGCGCCCCGGCGGCCGTCGCCCGGGGGGAGACGCCGGCCGCCGGCCGGGCCCCCGGGCTGCCGGCCGACGTCGCCGCCGTGCGCTGACCCCGGGGCCCGGGGCCCCGGGCCCTCGTCAGTCCCGGGACCGGCGGCGGAACGCCGAGAGGGCCAGCGGCGCGAACAGCGCCGTGAGCAGCAGCGACCAGGCGATCGACACCAGGACCGGGTTCTGCAGCGGCCAGGCGGCGTCCGCGGGGGCGGGCAGGCCGTTGCCCCACAGCTCCCGGCAGGCCTGGGTCAGCGCCGAGACCGGGTTCCACTCGGCGATGGTGCGCAGCCACGCGGGCATGCTCTCGGTCGGCGCGAACGTGTTGGCCACGAACGTCAGCGGGAACATGACGGTGAACATGAAGCCCTGCACGGCCTCCACGGTCCGCATCAGCGAGCCGACCCAGATCCCCAGCCAGATCATGGCGAAGCCGAACACCAGCAGCAGCAGGAACCCGAGGACGCCGTCGACGAGGCCGTTGCGGATCCGCCACCCGATGAGCAGGCCGGTCAGCGCCATGACGGCGACGCCGATGCTGGAGTGGATCAGGCTGGACAGGCTCCGCCCGACGAGCACCGCCGCCCGCGGGACCGGCAGGGACTTGAAGCGGTCGACGAACCCCTTCTGCAGGTCGTTGGTCAGCCCCATGGCGACGATGGCGGAGGAGAACACCATCGTCTGCACCATGATCCCGGGCAGCAGGAACTCCCGGTAGTTCGAGCCGGCCACGGCGATGGCGCCGCCGAACACGTAGGCGAACAGCAGCACGAACATCACCGACTGCACGGTGACGTCGAGCAGCATCTCCGGCATCCGCCGGATGTGGATCAGGTTGCGCCAGACGATCGTCGACGACGCCCGCAGCAGCGACGGCGGATGGATCTCCGGTCGGGCCGTGGCCCGGAGCGGGGTCTGGGTGGCGGTCACGACGCGGCTCCCTCGGTCTGGGCCCCCGTAGTGGTCTCTTCGGTGGTGGCCGACTCGGCGCGGTGCCCGGTCAGGTGCAGGAACACGTCGTCGAGGCTCGGCCGGGCCAGCCCGAGGTCGTCGAGCTCGATCCCGCTGTGCTCGAACACCGCGGCGATCCGGGTCATGTCGCCCAGCCCGCCGGCCTGCGCGGTCAGCCGACGGCTGCCCGCCTCGACGTGCACCTCGGGGGAGTGGTCGCGCATCAGGGCGGCGGCCGCGTCGAGGTCGGCGGCGTGGGTCAGGGTGACCACGACGCTGGCCTGCCCGGCCTGGTCCTTGAGCTGGGTCGGGGTGCCGGCGGCGATGACGCGGCCCTTGTCGACCACCACGATCTCGTCGGCGAGGTGGTCGGCCTCCTCCAGGTACTGCGTGGTGAGCACCAGCGTGGTGCCCTCCTGCACGAGCTCGCGCAGCACCTCCCACAGCCCCGACCGGCTCTGCGGGTCCAGCCCGGTGGTGGGCTCGTCGAGGAACAGGATCGGCGGGGCCGCCAGCAGGCTCACCGCGAGGTCGAGCCGCCGGCGCATGCCCCCGGAGTAGGACTTCGCCGGCCGGTCGGCGGCCGCGGCGAGGTCGAAGCGCTCCAGCAGGTCGTCCGACGCCCGACGGACGTAGCCGCGGCCCAGGCCGTAGAGGCTGCCGATCAGCCGCAGGTTCTCGCGCCCGGTGAGGATCTCGTCGACCGTCGCCGCCTGACCGGTCAGGCCGATGCTGCGGCGGACCGCCTCGGGCTGCTCCCGGACGTCGAACCCGGCCACCCGGCCGGTGCCGCTGGTGGGCACGCTGAGCGTGGTCAGCATCCGCACCAGCGTGGTCTTGCCGGCGCCGTTGGGGCCGAGCAGCCCCAGGACCGTCCCCGTGGGGACGACGAAGCTCACGCCGTCGACGGCGCGGTTGTCTCCGAAGTGCTTGGTCAGGTCGATCGCCTCGACCGCGGGTGGGACGTTCATACCGCCTCCTGGTCCCGGGGTGCCGTCGGTCGCGCGGAGGGGGGTTCCGGCGGGGTCACCCCGACAGCATGGGACCTGCAGTGCACCTGAGGGCAACGACATTTCCCGGTGACCGCCGGCCCGCCCCGCGGCCGGTCCGGCCGCTCGCGCTGCACCCCAGCCGGTTGCGTGCAATCGTCGTCCCCGGACGGCCGGTACCCCTCGGCGTGACGACCCCGCGCCACCTGATCGCCCGGCCTCCGGACGTCGAGGTGGTGCCCGCGTGGACGTGGTCGAGCTCTCCCGCTTCCAGTTCGCCTCGACCAGCATCTTCCACTTCTTCTTCGTCTCGCTGACCGTGGGCCTGGCGTTCCTCATCGCGGTCATGGAGACCATCGCCTACCGCCGGTCGGACCGGCGCGAGGTCTACGGGAAGATGACCAACTTCTTCGGTCACCTCTTCCTCATCAACTTCGCCGTCGGCGTGGTGACCGGCATCGTGCAGGAGTTCCAGTTCGGGATGAACTGGAGCCAGTACTCCTACTTCGTCGGCAACATCTTCGGGGTCCCGCTGGCCCTCGAGGTGCTCATGGCCTTCTTCCTCGAGAGCACCTTCATCGGGTTGTGGTGGTTCGGCAAGGACCGGCTCAAGCCGTGGATGCGGCTGGCCAGCATCTGGCTGGTCGCCATCGGCACCCAGATCAGCGCCTTCTGGATCGTGCTGGCCAACGCCTGGATGCACCACCCGGTCGGCTACGAGGTCGTCGACGGGCAGGCCCGGCTCACCGACTTCGCCGCCGTCGTCTTCAACTACAAGGCCTGGCTGTACTTCGCCCACGTCCAGGGCAGCGCCTGGGTGGTCGCGGCCTTCTTCGTGCTGGGCATCAGCGCCTACCACCTGCTGCGGAGGCAGGACTCCGACGTGTTCTCCCGGGCGCTGCGGATCGGGTTGGTCTTCGCCGCCGTCGGCACCGTCTTCTCGGTGTTCAGCGGGCACACCGCGGCCCAGGTGTCCCGGGAGGACCAGCCGATGAAGTTCGCGGCCATGGAGGCGCAGTGGGAGACCTCGGACTCCCCGGCGCCGTGGTCGCTGATCGCCGTCATCGACCAGACGGCCCGGGAGAACTCGTTCAGCCTCGAGATCCCCTACGTCGGCTCGATCCTGGCCTACAACAGCCTCGAGGGCCGCTACGAGGGCATCAACCAGCTCGAGGAGGAGTACGACGCCGCCTACGGCGAGGACGACTACACCCCGCCGGTGGCCTGGGTGTACTGGTCCTTCCGGATCATGGTCGCCATCGGGTCGCTGCTGCTGGCGACGGCGTTCCTCGGGCTCTTCCTGTGGTGGCGGCGCAAGCGGGGGCTCGACAGCACCCGCTGGTTCCTCCGGGCGCTGGTCTGGTTCATCCCGCTGCCCTGGATCGCCAACTTCACCGGGTGGATCGTCACCGAGATGGGCCGCCAGCCGTTCATGGTCTACGGCGAGCTCACCGTCACCGAGGGCGTGAGCGCCAACACCGCCGGGGAGGTGCTCGCCGGCCTGGTCGGCCTGTGGGCGGTCTACCTCGCCCTCATCGGGCTCGACGTCTACCTGCTCAGCGTCACCGCCCGCGCCGGCATCCACCGCAAGCCCGAGGCCCAGCTGGTCTCCGCGCCGGCCCCGGACTACGAGGGCGCCGGGTTCCAGGGGTACGAGAAGAGGGACTGACGGTGGACCTCGTCACGCTGTGGTTCTGGCTGATCGCGCTGACGTTCACCCTCTACTTCTTCCTGGAGGGCTTCGACTTCGGCGTCGACATCCTGCGGCCGACGCTGGCGCGCACCGAGGCCGAGGAGCGGGCGCTCACCGGCACCATCGGGCCGTTCTGGGACGGCAACGAGGTCTGGGTCATCGCCGCCGCCGGGCTGATGTTCTCCACCTTCCCGCTCTGGTACGGCGCGGTCTTCAGCGGCATGTACCCGCTGTTCGTGCTCATCCTGCTGGCGCTGCTGCTGCGCGGGGTGTCCTTCGAGTACCGCAACCAGGTCGACAGCGAGCGCTGGCGCTCCTTCTGGGACTGGATGTCCTTCGGCGGCAGCGTGGTCCCCTCGTTCCTGTGGGGCGTGATCATGGCCAAGCTCATCGAGGGGCTGCCGGTGAACGCCGAGGGGCGCGTCGAGGGCGGCTTCGCGGCGATGTTCACGCCGTTCTCGATCGTCGGCGGCGTCACCACGCTGCTGCTGTTCATGCTGCACGGCGCCAACTTCCTGCTGCTGCGCCTGCACACCGACACCGTGCTCTACCGGCGGGCCCGCCGGGCCGCGTTGCGCTGGGGGGCGCTGGCCACCGTGGCGATCGTGGGCTTCGTCGTCATGGGGTACGTCACCGAGGACCTGTTCGAGGACTTCGGCGTCGTGCCGTGGGCCTTCCCGGTCGCGGCGTTCCTCACCCTGGCCAGCATCTGGTGGGCGCTGGTGCGGCGCCGCGACGTCCTGGCGTTCACGATGAGCGGCCTGACCGTCCTGTTCGCCACCGTCACGGTGTTCATCGCGCTCTACACCCGCGGTGAGGTGCTGCCCTCGACGCTGCGGGCGGAGTACGGGCTCACCCTCGAGGAGTCGGCGGCCCAGGACTACACGCTGGTCCTGATGACCTGGGTCGGCGCGATCTTCCTGCCGCTGATCATCGGCTACCAGATCTGGAACTACTACGTCTTCCGCGAGCGGGTGCGCCCCGACGAGGGCGCGCTCAGCCACGGCTACTGATGGACCGCGGACCCACCGGCCGCCTGCTGGCGCTGCCCGCGTCACGCCGGCTGGTCGCCCTGTGCGCCGTGCTCGGGGTGCTGGTCTGGGCGCTGCTGGTGGTGCAGTGGGCCCTGGTGGCCGCGGTCGTCAGCGCGGTGGCCACCGGCGCGGCGACGCCGGCGCAGACGTCCGGCGCCCTCGCCGGCGTCCTCGCCGCCTGGGGCGCCCGCGCCGGGCTGGCCGGGCTCCGCGACCGCGCCGCGGTCCGCACCTCGGCGCGGGTCCGGCGCGAGCTGCGCGCCGCGCTGCTGCGCAAGCTCCTCGTCCTCGGCCCCGCCGCCGCGGCGGGGGAGCGTGCGGGCGAGTTGGTCACCACGGTCACCGAGGGCGTGGGCCGGCTCGACGGCGTCCTCGGCCGGTACCTGCCGGGTGCGGCGACGGCGGCCGTCGTCCCGCCGCTGGTGGCCGCCACCGTGCTCGTGCTCGACCCGGCCAGCGGCGGCCTGCTGCTGCTCACCGGCCCGCTGGTCCTGGTCTTCCTGTGGCTGACCGGCACGCTCGCCGCGCGGTCCGCCCGCGCCTCGTGGGAGACCCTCGCCCAGCTGGGCGCGGTGCTGGTGGACACGCTGCGGGTGCTGCCCACGCTGGTCGCCTACGGCCGGGCCCGCGGCAGCGCCCGCTGGCTGGCCGGGGTCAGCGAGGCCCACCGCCGGAACACGATGCGGGTGCTGCGCACCGCGTTCCTCTCCGCCTTCGTGCTCGAGCTCGGCGCCGTGCTCTGCACCGCGCTGGTCGCCGTCACCGTGGGGGTGCGGCTGTTCCAGGGCGGGCTGGACCTCGAGCGCGCGCTGCTGGTCCTGCTGCTCACCCCGGAGTTCTTCGCCCCGCTGCGCGCCCTGGGCGCCGACCGGCACGCGAGCCTGGAGGGCCGGCCGGCCGCCGAGCGGGTGTTCGCGCTGCTCGACACCCCCGCGCCCGCCCGTGGCACCCGTCCGGTCCCGCCCGGCGTGCCGCACCTCGGGCTGCGCGGTGTCACCGTCCGCTACGGCGACCGGGTGGCCCTCGACGGCGTCGACCTCGACCTGCCGCCGCTGTCCCGGACGGCGCTGGTCGGGCCCAGCGGCGCGGGCAAGACCACCGCCGTCCGGCTGCTGCTCGGGTTCCGCGCCCCCGACGCCGGCGCCGTGCTCGCCGACGGCGTCCCGCTGTCCGAGCTGGACCCCGACGCCTGGCGGGCGCGGGTGGCCTACGTCCCGGAGCGGCCGTGGCTGTCGCCGGGCACCGTCGCCGACAACGTGCGGCTGGGCCGCCCGGGCGCCGGCGACGCGGAGGTCGAGCAGGCGCTGCACCGGGCGGGGCTGCTGGACCTGGTCTCCCGGCTGCCGCAGGGCAGCGCCACGCCGCTGGGCGAGGACGCCGCGCGGCTGTCCGGCGGCGAGCGGGTGCGGCTGGCGCTGGCCCGCGCGTTCGTCAAGGACGCCCCCGTGCTGGTCCTCGACGAGCCCACCGGCCAGCTCGACGCGGCCACCGAGTCGGCGGTGCTGGCCGCCCTGGACGACCTCGCCCGCGGGCGCACCGTCGTCACCGTCACCCACCGGACGGCGCCGCTGGCCCTGCACGACCGGGTCGTGGCGCTCGACGGCGGGCGGGTGCGGGAGCCGGCGGTGCCGCGGTGAGGGAGACGCTGGCGCTGCTGCACGGGCCGCGCACCGCCCTCGCCGTCGCCCTCGGCGCTCTCACCGTGCTGTGCGGCGCGGCGCTGCTGGCGGTGTCCGGTGCGTTGATCACCGGCGCGGCGCAGCGGCCCTCGACCCTGCTGGTCCTCATGCCGCTGATCACCGGGGTCCGCCTGTTCGGGCTGTCCCGGGCGGCGCTGCGCTACACCGAGCGGCTGGTCACGCACGACGTCACGCTGCGGATGGTCACCGCCGTGCGCGCCCGGGTGCTCGAGCGGCTGGTCCCGCTCGCGCCGGCCGCGCTCACCGGCGTCCGCGGCGGCGAGCTGCTGTCGCGGGTGCGGGCCGACGTCGACGAGCTGCAGGGCGTCGTCGTCCGGCTCGTCGCCCCCGCCGGCGTCGCCGTCCTGGCCGGGGGCACCGCGGTCGTCCTCACCGCCCTGGTCTCGCCGGCCACCGCCGCCGTGCTCGCCGGCCTGCTCGTCCTCCTCGGGGTCGTCGTGCCCGTGGTGGCCGCCCGTGCCGGGCGCCGCGCCGCGCTGGCCGCCGCCCGCGCTTACGCCGACGTGGCCGCCGACACCCTGGACCTGGTCCGCGGCCTGGCCGACACCCTCAGCGGCGACGGCGGCGCCACGGCGCTGCGCACCCTCGACGGTCACCTGGACCGGCAGGAGGAGGCGCAGCGCGCGTCGGCCCGGCTGGCCGCGGTCACCACCCTGTGCCGGGAGGGCGTGCCGGGGCTCGGGCTCGTGGCGGCGCTGTGGCTGGTGGGCGCCGACGTGGCCGCGGGGGACACCGGCCCGCTGCTGCTGGCCGCCTGCGCGCTCGGGGTGCTCGGCGCCTTCGAGGCGGTGGGCGGGCTGGGCGCGGCCTGGAGCGCCGCGGGCGGGATCCGCGCGGCGGCCGGCCGCGTGCAGGACCTCGCCGCCCGGCGCCCCGCCGTCGCCGACCCGGCCGAGCCGTTGCCGCTGCCGGCGGGCTCCGCGCTGCGGTTCGAGGGCGTCTCGCTGACCCATCCCGGCGCCGCCCGCCCGGCGCTGCGCGGGGTCGACCTCGCCGTGCCCGACGGCGCCAAGGTGGCCCTCACCGGCGGGAGCGGCGCCGGCAAGAGCACCGTGCTGGCGCTGGCGGTGCGCGCGCGGGACCCCGACACCGGCCGGGTCACCCTCGGCGGCACCGACCTGCGCCGGCTCCCGCTCGAGGGCGTCCGGTCCCGCCTGGCCTGGAGTGCGCAGGCGCCGCAGGTGCTCGGCGGCACGCTCGCCGGGAACCTCCGCCTCGGCCGGCAGGACGCCACCGACGAGGAGCTGCTCGCCGTCCTGGCCGACGTCGGCCTCGGGTCCCTCGCCACGACGCCGGGTCTCGACGGCTGGGTGGGGGAGGGCGGCGAGCGGCTCTCGGCCGGTGAGCGCGCCCGGGTGGGGCTGGCGCGGGCGCTGCTCAGCCGCGCCGACGTGCTGCTGCTCGACGAGCCCACCGCCCACCTCGACCCCGCGCTGACCGGGCGGGTGCTCGACCTGCTCGCCCGCGAGCCGCGCACCGTGCTGCTGGTGACGCACGACCCCGCGGCCCTCGACGGCCGGTGGCAGGTGGTCACCCTCGACGCCCCGGCCTGAACACGTCACCACCCGACCGCCGGGCACCGGCGCCCCTGGTGCCGGGTCCGGCCCGGGACGACCATGGCGCGATGGCATCCCCGACAGCCTTCGACGTCGACCGGCTGCTGCGCCTGTGGACCGACCCGCTGCCCGACGGCCCGGCCGCGGAGGAGGCCTTCCGCGCCCTCTACACCGACCCGGTCACCGTCAACGGGCACCCGCTGACCGCTGCCGACCTGGTCGCCCGCGCCCGGGCGGTACAGGCCACCTTCGCCGACGCCGAGCGGGAGGTGGTCTCCCTCGTCGAGGACGGCGAGCGGGTCGCGGTGGCCTTCCGCATGCGCGGGCGGCACGTGGGCCCGCTGCACACCGCGGCCGGGGTGCTGCCGCCCACCGGCCGGCACCTGGAGCTGCGGGTCGTGGACGTGCTCACGCTGGCCGGCGGCCGGATCACCGAGGTCTTCATGGTCGCCGACGAGCTGGGCGCGCTGGCCGCCGTCGACGCCGTCCGGTTCGAGCCCGCGGGCTGGTCCGCGGGCCGCTGACGGGTGCGGCCGGGCGGCCGACACGCCGCGTGAGCGACCGGACTCGCCGTGCAGCCCTTTCCCCGGCAGCGCGCTGACCTCTAGGTTCCCTCCGCCTCACCGTCCGCGGCCCCTGCCGCGGGCGGCTTCAACGACGAAGGAGGACCTCCCGGATGACCCGTTCCCGCATGGTGACCGGCGGGCTCGCCACCGTGACCGCGCTCAGCGTGACCACGGTGCTGGGCATGTCGTCGGCGTTCGCCGTCCCGAACAACAACTCGGCCGAGAAGCTGACCAGGGCCGTCACCGCCGAGGGGGTGCTCGACCACATCGAGGCCCTCCAGGGCGTCGCGGACGCCAACGGCGGCGACCGTGCCGCGGGCCGGCCCGGTTACGAGGCGAGCGTCGACTACGTCGTCGAGCAGCTCAGGGCGGCCGGGTACGACCCGGAGGTCCAGGAGTTCCCGTTCACCTACGCCGAGGAGAACTCGGCGCTGGTGCGGACCTCGGCACCGGCCCGGACGTTCGTCGAGGGCGTCGACTTCCTGCGGAACACCTTCGACACCGGCAGCCCCGAGGGCACCGCGACGGGCACCCTGGTCCCGGTCGAGCCGGGTGGCACGACCGCCGGCTGCGAGGCGACGGACTTCCCGGGCACCACCGCCGGTTCCATCGTCCTCATCCAGCGCGGCGGCTGCGGCTTCGCCGTCAAGGCGACCAACGCCCAGGCCGCCGGGGCCGCCGGCGTCGTGATCTGGAACAACACGACCGGCCTGGTCAACATGATCGGCGCCGCGCCCGGGCTCACCATCCCGGTCGTCTTCGCCACCATCGAGGCCGGCACCGACCTCGCGGCCACCCCGGGCGCCACGGTCACCGTCACCGTCGACTACGCGGCCGAGCAGCGCACCACCTACAACGTCATCGCCCAGACCCGCAGCGGCCGCACCGACAACGTCGTCATGGCCGGTGCGCACCTGGACTCGGTGCAGGAGGGCGCGGGCGTCAACGACAACGGCTCGGGCAGCGCCGCGCTGCTGGAGACCGCGATCCAGATGCGGAAGGTCAAGCCCAACAACGCCGTCCGGTTCGCCTGGTGGGGCGCGGAGGAGGAGGGCCTGCTCGGGTCGGAGTACTACGTCGACCAGCTGAGCGACGAGGAGATCGCCGACATCGGTCTCTACCTCAACTTCGACATGATCGCCTCGCCCAACTACACGACCGGCATCTACGACGGCGACAACTCCGGCGGCACGGCGGCTCCGGGCTTCATCCCCGAGGGCTCCGCGCAGATCGAGGACGTGTTCGAGGGCTTCTACACCTCCCGCGGCCTGCCGTTCGTGGACTCGGAGTTCTCCGGGCGGTCGGACTACGGGCCCTTCATCGCGGTCGGCATCCCCTCCGGCGGGCTGTTCACCGGCGCCGAGGCGCCCAAGACCGCGGCCGAGGCCGAGATCTTCGGCGGGGTCGCCGGCGCGCAGAAGGACCCGTGCTACCACTCCGCCTGCGACAACCTCCGCGGTGAGGGCCAGGACGCCGCCCTGTACGCGCAGCTGGCCGAGGACTACCGGCTCGTGGGCAACGTCAACGTCGACGCCCTCGACCAGAACTCCGACGCGCTGGCCACCGCGATCATCACCTTCGCCTACGACACCTCCGCGGTGAACGGCGTGCCGCGGGCGCCGGGCCGGTCGCACGGTGCCGGCAACAGCGCGGACGCCGGCCACGACCACGACGCGGGGGTCGACGCCGCCGCCTGACCCCGGCCGGCCGCCCGCACCCCCCGGGCGGGAACCGGGAGCACACGAGCAGGCCCCCGGCGGGAGCGGTCCCGCCGGGGGCCTGCTGCCGTCCGGGGGTCCGCCGGCGGTCAGCGCAGGCGCGTCACCAGGCGCACCGACGTGCCCGTGGCGGTGCGCGCCACGTGGACGTGGTCGCAGAGCTGGCGCGCGAGCCACAGGCCCATGCCGCCGCGGGAGAGGTCCTCGCCGTGGGCCGGGCCGTACCCGGCGTAGGGGTCCGCCGGCCCGGGACCGCGGTCGGTGATGCGGCAGACCACCCGCTCGCGGTCGGTCCACAGCTCCAGATCCACCGGGGGCCGGCCGTGCCGGACGGCGTTGGAGGTCATCTCGTCGACGGCGAGCAGGAGGTCCTCGACGGTCTCCTGCGGGCCGTCCAGGGTGGCCAGCTCGGCGGCGACGGCGTGTCGCAGGCCGATGAAGTCGGTGACGTCGCGGGCCACCAGCCGGGGCCGGCTCTGCTCGAGCGGCTCCGGCGGCGCCGGCAGGTCGCGCAGGAAGGCGGCCGGGTCGACGTACCCGGGGTTGGCCGTGCGGCCGGCCGCGGTGACCAGGTGCGGATGGGTGCGGCGGGCCGACTCCAGCACCGGCTCGGGCAGCCGCCGGGCGTCGAACACGCACAGGCCCCACAGCGGCCGGTCGGCCAGGGCGACGTTGACCACCGCCTCGTAGCGCTGCCACTCGTAGCGGTTCTGCTCGGTGGTGCCGAAGTCGGTCTCCCCGACGACCCGGATCCGGTCCACGCCGTCGGCGGCGCAGCGGTCGGCCAGCCGGCGCAGCGAGGTGATGACGGCCGGCGTGCGGCCCCGGTAGACCTCCGACCGGTCGAGGACGCGCAGGTGCGGGTGGTCGTCGAGCGCGTCCCGGATCATCCCCGTGGTCCGGGGGCCGGTGGCCACCACCGCCGCCTCACCCGCGGCGAGGCCCTCCCCGAGGAAGCGCGCGGCCACGTCGGCGAGCTGGGTGGGGTCGTCGTACAGGAACGCGTCGTGCACGTAGCGCCCGGCAGTTCCCTGCCCTCCGCCCGTGCGCGCAGCTGACACCCGTGGACTCCCCGACGGTCGACCTGTGACGAGTACGTGCACCCGTCCCTCGCCGACGCGGGAGGACCGCCCTCTCACGGGGTCCGGCACGAGCGCGGTTCCACACGGTACCTCTCGCTCCGGGGCGGACGTCGGAACCCGGTCCACCGGGCGGGGCCGGGTCCCTGCGCCGGGGCCCTGACACCGGGCGCTCCCGCCGGTAGCGTCCCCGCCGTGACGGCTCCTCGGGGGCTCCGCTCCCTGACCGGCCTCCGGCCGGGTGACCACGTCTGCTGGACCTTCACCGACGACGCCGACCTCGCAGGGGCGGTCGTGCCCTACCTCGACGAGGGCCGCCGGCGCGGGGAGCAGCTGCTGCTGGTGGGGGCGTCCCGGCCGGCCCTGCTCGACGTCCTCGCCGGCCTGCCGCAGCGCGACGACCTCCTCGCCGACGGCCGGCTCGACGTGCACACCACCGCGGACGCCTACGCGGCCGGAGGCGGCCTGGTGCCCGAGGAGCAGGCCGAGCGCTACCGCGCCGCGGTGCAGGCCGCGCTCGACGGCGGGCGCACCGGCCTGCGCGTGGCCGCCGACGTGACCGGCCTGCTGCGCTGCGGGCCCCCGGGCCGCCGTCTGCTGCACGCCTACGAGCGGCTCGCCGACGAGCTCATGGGGGCGGTCCCCATGACCGCGGCCTGCCTCTACGACGCGTCACTGGGCGCGGAGGTCATCGCGCCGGTCGCCGTCCTCCACCCGGTGCAGCACATGGGGGACCGCGAGCCGCTGGCCCACCTGTCCGGCCGGGGCCCGCAGCCGGCCCTGCGCGGCGAGGTCGACCTCACCGAGGCCGCCGCCGTGCGGACCGCCCTCGTCGACACCGTCCTCGGCACGGCCGGCCCCGTCCCCGGGGAGCTGGTGCTCGACCTCTCCGACCTGGGGTTCCTCGACGTGGCCGGCGCACGGGCGCTCTCCGGTGCGCGGGACGAGCTGGCCGGGCGGGGCACGGCCCTCCGGCTGACCGGGACCGGCCGGCACCTGCGCCGCTGCCTGGACCTGTTCGACCTCCTCGAGGAGGAGCGGTGACGGCCCTGCTGCGTCCCACCGGCGGCTGGGACGGGACCTCCCTCGCGCACGAGGGGTTCGTGTTCTCCGACGACACCCAGCTCGTCGAGCGGGTGGTGCCCTTCGTCCTCGAGGGCTTCCGCCGGGAGGAGCCGGTGCTCGTCGTGGCCGGCCGGCGGGTCCGCTCCCTCCTCGCCGCCCACCTGGGCGCCGACCTGGGCCGGCTGGCGACCTTCGCCGCCGCCGAGACCTGGTGGCGCGGTGGCCACGGCACGCTGCTGGCCTACGCCCGCGACCTGCGCGAGCTGCGGGCCGGCGCGCCGAGCTGGCGGCTGGCCGCCGAGCCGGTGTGGCTCACCCGCGATGACGGGCGGGAGTGGAGCCGCTTCGAGGCGGTCGCCAACCTCTGCTTCGACGCCATGCCGTACTACAGCCTCTGCCTGCACGACGCCCGGCGCGTGCCCGGCGACGTGCTGACGACCGTGGCGCGGTCCCACCCGCTCACCTGGGACGGCACCGCGCCCGCGCCGCAGCCGGCGTACGAGGACCCCGTGCGCCTGCTCCGCGCGCTGCAGCGCCCCTGGACCGCCCGTCCCGCCGGCGCCGCCGTCACCACGGTGACCGCGCCGGTGCAGGCGCGCCGCGCGCTGAGCGTCACGCTGCCCGCCGACCGCCGCGCCCGGCTCGGCGACGTCGTCGCGGCCGCCCACGAGCTGGTGGTCAACGCGCTGCGCGTGGCGCCGTTCGCCACGCTGGCGACGTGGCCCGACGGGGACGCCTTCGTCGTCGAGGTGTCCGACGCCGGGCCCGGCCTGCCCGACGAGACGCTCGGCTACGTGCCGCCCGACCCGCTCGAGGGCAAGGGGATGTGGCTGGCGTGGAGCCTGGCCGACGACGCCGCCGTCCGCACCGGCCCGTGCGGCACCGCGGTCCGGCTGTTCTTCGGTCCCTGACCCCGGGGCCTCAGACGTCGCGGCGGGAGAAGGACAGCGCCGCCAGCCCGCCGATGAGCAGCAGCCAGACCACCACCCAGGCCAGGTAGGCCGGGCTCAGCGGGGCGATGGAGAGGAACGGCGAGCCCTCGAAGCCGAAGGCGGCCGGGGCGGTGGCGTCCTGGAAGGCGTGCATGGCACCCCGCCAGAGCCCGTCGGTGGGCAGCAGCATCCGCGAGACCTCACCGACCCGGGCGACGCCGTCGTTGCCGATGACCTCCCCGACGCTGCCCACGACCCCGGCCACCCAGGTGGCGCCGAACAGGCCGACGGCGACGATGCCCGAGGCCATGGGGGAGATCGCGGTGGCCAGCAGCAGCGCGAGCGTCATCAGCACCGTGGTCTGCGCGGCGAGCAGCAGCAGCCCGGTGACCGGGTCGGGCGGCCAGTAGTCCACGGCCCACCGGACCACGAGGAACTGCGCGAACCCGGCGACGGCGACGTAGCCGGTGCCGAAGGCGACCAGGCCGAGCCACTTGCCCGCCAGCACGGTGGCGCGGCGCACCGGCCGGGCCAGCACCGCCAGCGCCTGGCCGGACTCGACCTCCCCGGACAGCGTCGGGCCGGCGAGGAACGCGGTGCCCAGCGCGGCGATGAGGCTGTAGCCGAACATCACCAGGTTGAGCAGCTGGGAGGCGAACAGCCGGGCCTCGCCGCTGGTCAGCGCGCCGAACTCGGGGTCGACCGTCGCGAGCCGGGAGAAGCCCCAGGCCGACAGGGCCAGCAGCGCCACGGTCAGCGCCCCGAGGGCCCGCAGCACCTTGCGGCGGGCGGCCTCGCGCAGCGTCAGCGCGGCGAAGGTCAGGACCGTCACGATGCCTCCTCGCCGGCGCTCGTCGGCATGGCGACGGGCGGTGCTGCGCTGACGCGTGACCTCGCGAGCTCGGTCACGTGCGCTCCTCCCGCAGGATGCCCAGCAGCCGCTCCTCGAGGCTGATCCGCACCGGCTCGACCGCGTGCACCCGCACCCCGAGGCCGACCAGGTCGGCGACCAGGCCGGGCACCGTGGTCCCGTCGTCGTCGGCGGGCAGGGCGACGGTGAGGTCCTCGCCGGTGCGGGTGGTGGCGCCGGTCGCGGCCAGCCGCGCCTCGGCGGCCGGGGTGAGCCCGGTCAGGCGCAGCCGCAGCTCCCGCCGGCCGAGCAGCTCGGCGAGCGTGCCCGCCGCGGCCACCCGCCCGCGGTCGAGGATCACCACCCGGTCGCACACCCGCTCCACCTCGCCGATGAGGTGGGAGTTGAGCAGCACCGCGACGCCGTCGTCCTTGAGGGACAGCACGATGTCGCGCACGTCGACCCGGCCGAGCGGGTCCAGCGCGCTGGTCGGCTCGTCGAGCACGACGAGCTCCGGGCGGGCGACCAGCGCCACCGCGAGCCCCAGCCGCTGCTGCATGCCCTTGGAGAAGCCGCCCACCCGGTCACCGGCCCGCTCGGCGAGCCCGACCCGGGCCAGCACCTCCCGCCGGCCCTCCCGCGGCACCGGCGCGCCGGCCAGCCGCACGTGCAGCGCCAGCACCTCCGCCGCGGTCAGCCACGGCTGGTAGCGGAACAGCTCGGGCAGGTACCCGACCCGCTCGCGGGCCCGCGGGTCGCGCCCGGGCCGGCCCAGGAGCAGCACCTCGCCGGCGTCGGGCCGGACCAGGCCGAGCAGCATCTTGATGACGCTGGTCTTGCCCGCGCCGTTGGGGCCGAGCAGGCCGACGACCTCGCCGCGGCCGACGGTGAACGAGACGCCGTCGACCGCCGTGCGCCGGCCGTACCGCTTGCGCAGTCCCGAGCACCACACCGCCGGGGACGGCGGCAGCTGCTCGAGCAGCTGCCGCACGTCCCCGGCGGCGGCGGGGGAGCCGGTGGTCAGCCGAGGTCCCCGGCGACGGCGAGGACCTCGTCCTCGCTCAGCGAGCCGGCGACCGCGGTGACCAGGCCGTCCTCGACCCAGACGACGCCGGTGAGGGTGCCGTCGCGGCTGGCCAGCACGGTGGCCGGGGCGCCGTCGACCTCGGCGGTCGACGAGGTGGCCAGCTCGGCGGGCACCGGCAGCGGCAGCGTGCCGCCGTCGCCGTCGAAGGTCCGCAGCTGCGCGGCGAGGTCGTCGGGGAAGCCGGGCAGGGACAACAGGTAGTCGCGGGCCTCGGCGAACGGCACGCCGGAGGAGAACGCGGTGGGCGCGGTGACCCGGCCGACGACCAGCGCCGGCACCCCGCGGGCCTCCGACCACACCGCGGCCACCCCGGGGCCGGCCTCCAGCCGGAACGTGGCGCCGTCGAGCCCGGCCGGCGGGGGCGGCAGCGTCTCGCCGGCCGCGGCGGCGGCCTGCGCGGCCCGGTCGGCGGAGAAGGTGAACTCGGCGACCGCCTGCCCGCCGACGGTGTAGCGCGGCTCGCCGGTCACCCCGGCGGGCAGCACCCCGACCTCCGGGGCCTCCAGCCCGGTGGCCTCCTCCGCGGCGTCCGCGTCGGGGACCTCCCGGACGTCGGGGTCGGAGACGACGACGAGGTCGCCGTAGGCGGACAGGTCGGGCAGGGCGACGAGGTCGGTGCTGCTCACCTCGACGGCGGCGACCTCCTCGGTGCGGAACACGTCCAGCCAGTCGGCGGCGGCGGCCGCCCCGGCGCCGCCGAGGACGACGACCACGCCGAACGCGGCGACGACGGGACTGCGCAGCGCGGTGCGCCACCGGCCGGACCGGGCCGGGGCGGGCGCGGGCGCGCGGCCGCGGGCCTCGGCGTCGACCGCGGCCGAGAGCCGCCGCCACGCCGCGTCGACGTCGGGCGCGGCCGGCGTGGCACCGGCGGTCATGGCGTCGGCGGCGGTCAGGGCGTCGGCGCGGACGTCGGCCAGGCCGCGCAGGCAGACCGCGCAGCCGGCGACGTGCGCGCGGTCGGCGTCGGTGACGCCGGCGGGCTCGTCGAGCAGGCGGCGCAGCGTGCCGTCGGCGGGATGACGGTCGGCGGACAGGCGCTCAGGCAACAGGGGCACTGCGGGTCAACTCCTCGCGAAGGGCGGACTCGGCGCGCCGCACGGTGGTGCCGACGCTGCCGGGGGAGAGGTCGAGGGCGGCGGCCACGTCGGCGTAGGACAGGCCGCTGTGGCGCAGGACGAGGGCGACGGCCTGCCGGCGGGGCAGCCGGGCCAGCGCGGCCCGCACGCGGCTGCGCTCCTCGCGGAGCAGGACGTCGTCGGCCACGTCGGGGACGGGCCGGTGGCCGTCGGAGGCGGCCTCCTCCCGGGCCGCGCGGCGGCGGCCCGAGCGGAGGTGGTTGAGCGCGGTGTGGGCGGCGGCGACGGCGAGCCAGCCCGGGGCCTCGGCGGCGGGCACCGCGGAGCGGGCGAAGGAGAGGAACACCTCCTGCGCGACGTCCTCGGCCTCGTCCCGCGAGCCGAGCACCCGCGCAGCGACGGCGACCACGGCGGGGTAGCCGGCGCGGAACACCTGCTCGAGGTCGGCCCGGACGGCGCCCGGCTCGCCTGCCACGGCACCGTCCCTCCGACCCGGGCGCCCGCGGGCGGTCCCGCGCGCCACGGCGGTCCCGAGCGCGGTCACCGGCGCCTGCCTCACGACGTCCACATCCCTACAGCACCGCCGGCCCCGCGGATGTGACATCCACCCGTCCGGGCGGGAGGCTCGGCCCGGGGTCCGCAGGTCAGGAGGCCGACATGAGCAACCACGTCTACCGGCTCAGCGAGATCGTGGGCAGCAGCCCGGTCGGCGTCGACGACGCCATCCGCACCGGCATCGCCAAGGCGGCGCAGACGGTGCGCCACATCGAGTGGTTCGAGGTCCAGGAGGTCCGCGGTCAGGTGGTCGACGGCGAGGTGGCCCACGTCCAGGTGGCCATGAAGATCGGCTTCCGCGTCGAGGACTGAGCGGCGCCCTCACCCGGCGTCGAACAGCACCACCTCGTCGGGCTGCGCGGAGAAGGGGTTGGCCCACCGCGAGGCGGTGCCGGTGATCGGCTGGGCGTCGGTGACGACGACGTGCGGGGTGCCCGGGTAGACGGCGAGCACCCGCGCGGGGTCGGTCAGCGTCTCGGTGTGCTCGACGAGCTCGCCGCGCCGCAGGAACGACGTGGTCCGGTGCCCGCGCAGCTCCTCGCCGACCTCGGCCACCCACCGGGCGCCGTCCTGCTCGAAGCCGATCGACCGGACCCGCCCGCCGGGCGGCGCGGGCTCGCAGCCGGCGAACTCGGCGAGTGCCTCGTAGAGCCGCTCGGCCTGGTCGTCGTCGGTGGCGCGGGGGAGGAAGAATGCGGGCACGCCGCCGATCCTGCCCGCCGGCACCGACGGTCCCGGCCGGCCGGGGTCGCGCTCAGCCGGCCTCCTGCTCGCCGGCCAGGTCGGCGTGTGCCGTCCGCAGCTCGCGCTTGAGGATCTTGCCGCTGGCGTTCTTGGGCAGCGCGTCGGCGACCACGACGTGCCGTGGCGTCTTGAACCCGGCCAGCCGCTCCCGGCAGAAGGCGACCAGCTCCGCGGGCTCGGCCCGCTGCCCCTCCCGGGGGACCACCACGGCGGCCACGGCCTCGATCCACCGCGGGTGCGGGATGCCGAAGACGGCGACCTCGGCGACCGCCGGGTGCTGGTAGAGCACCTCCTCGACCTCGCGGCTGGCCACGTTCTCCCCGCCGGTCTTGATGACGTCCTTCTTGCGGTCGACGATCGTGATGTAGCCGTCGGCGTCCATGACGCCGAGGTCGCCGCTGTGGAACCAGCCGTCGCGGAAGGCCTCGGCGGTCTTGTCCGGGTCGTTCCAGTAGCCGGCGGTCGCGTGCGGGCTGCGGTGCACGATCTCGCCCTCGACGCCGGGGCCCACCGGGCGGCCGAGGTCGTCGACCAGCCGCGTCTCGCTGTTGATCACCGCGGTACCGGCCGACCCGGGCCGGCGCAGCTGGTCCTCCGGGGACAGGACCAGGGCCAGCGCGGACATCTCGGTCTGCCCGTAGAAGTTGAACAGCGCCATGCCCGGCAGCCGCCGGCGCAGCTCCTCGACCACGGCCACCGGCATGATCGACGCGCCGTAGTAGCCCTTGGCCAGCGAGGACAGGTCGCGCTCGTCGAGGTCGGGGTGCCGCAGCAGGCCGATCCACACCGTCGGCGGGCAGAACAGGCTGGTGATCCGCTCCCGCTCGATCGTCTCCAGGACGGTCGCGGGGTCGGGGCCGTCGAGCACCACGTTGCTGCCGCCCAGGTAGAGGTTCGGGTTGAGGAAGCAGTGCTGTGCGGCGACGTGGAACAGCGGCAGCGCGTGCAGCGCGACGTCGTCGGCGGAGTACCGGCCGTCGACGATGCAGCTGACGTACTGGGTGACCAGGCTGCGGCTGGTCATCACCACGCCCTTGGGCCGCGACTCGGTGCCGCTGGTGTACATCAGCTGCAGGACGTCGTCGTCGGCGACCGGCACCTGCGGGGGAGTGGCGTCCTCGTGCGCCGCCCACGTCTCGAAGGGCTCCCAGCCCTCGGGCAGCGGCCCGCCGCCGCTGCCCAGGACGCCGCGGACGCGGACCTCCGGGGTCCGCCCGGCCTGCTCGATCGCCGCCTGCGCCACCGGCAGCAGCGCGTGCTCCGCGACGACGCCCACGGCTCCGGAGTGGCCGAGGATGTAGCCGACCTCGCCGGCCTGCAGCATGAAGTTCACCGGGACGGCGACGGCGCCCAGGCGGGCGAGGGCGAACACCAGCACGACGTAGCCGTCGTCGTTGTGGGAGAGCAGCGCGATCCGGTCGCCCCGGCCGACGCCGCGCGCGGCGAGGGCGTTGGCGGTGCGGTCGACGACGGTGTCGAGCTCGGCGTAGGTGTAGGAGCGGTCGCGGAAGCGCAGCGCGGGCTTGGCGGGGGTGCGGGCGGCGGAGCGGTGCAGCAGGTCGCCGAGGGCGTGCCGGCGGGCCTGGGCGATGGTGTCGGTCAGCGTCTGGTCGAACACGGGGGCTCCTCTGCCGGCGTCGGTCCCGGGGAGCCGGGTGTAGCAGCCGCGGACACCTCGCGTCGAGGCACCGGCGGTGCTGGCACGGCCGCGGACCCCGGACAATGTCGGCAGGACCCGCAGACCCACCCCCGGTCGTGTGGCCGGGGCACACGACCTGCCCCCCGGAATCAGGACGGCGCGGACTCGTATCACCGAGTGGTCACAGTCGTGCGGTTCCAGCGCGACCGGCCTTGACCTTCGCCCTATCGTTCCGCCGCATGTGGGCGACATCACCCCGGGTTGCGCCGTGCTGAGCATCGACTCGCTGCGCGTCACCTACGGCGGCGCGGTCGAGGCCGTCCGCGGCGTGTCGATGGAGGTCCCCGACGGCTCGGTCGTCGCGGTCCTCGGGAGCAACGGTGCGGGCAAGAGCACCCTGCTGCGGACCATCTCCGGGACGCTGCGGCTGCACCGCGGCCGCGTCGACGAGGGGACCGTCCGCTTCGAGGACACCGACCTCACCCGCCGCGACGCCGGCCAGATCGTGCGGCGGGGCGTGGTCCAGGTCCCCGAGGGACGGCGGATCTTCGGGCGGCTGACCGTCGAGGAGAACCTGCGCGCCGGCGGCATGGGCAACCGCGACCGCGCCGCCAAGGCCTCGGCCGTGGCCCGGGTGCACGACCTGTTCCCCGTGCTGCGGGAGCGGGCCGGGCAGCGCGCCGGCCTGCTCTCCGGCGGCGAGCAGCAGATGCTGGCCATCGGCCGCGCCCTGATGGCCAGCCCGAAGCTGCTGCTGCTCGACGAGCCCTCCCTCGGCCTGGCCCCGCGCGTCATCGGCCAGATCGGTGAGGTCATCGCCGAGATCAACCGGCAGGGGACGTCGGTGCTGCTGGTGGAGCAGAACGCGACCATGGCCCTCGGCGTCGCCGACCGCGCCTACGTGCTCGACGTCGGGGAGGTCTCGCTGTCCGGCGACGCCCGCGAGCTGGCGGCCACCGACGAGGTGCAGCGGCTCTACCTGGGCCACACCGGCGAGGCCGAGTCCGGGCAGCGCGTCGAGCGCGCCCCCCTGCGGACCCTGTCGCGGTGGACGACGTGAGCGCCGCACCGGTGACCACGCGGGACGACGTCCCGCCGGTCGAGGTCGACGGCGTCAGCGTCGCCTTCGGCGCGATCAAGGCGCTCAACGACGTCTCCTTCACCGTCGTCCCGGGGTCCATCCACGCCGTCATCGGGCCCAACGGCGCAGGCAAGTCGACGCTGTTCAACGTCCTGTCCGGCGTGTACCGGGCCACCGCGGGGGAGGTCCGGTTCGGCGACGCGCGGCTGAGCGCCATGCGGCCGTTCCAGATCGCCGGCGTCGGCGTGGCCCGCGCGTTCCAGAACATCGCGCTGTCGGGTGCGCAGACCGTCGCCGAGAACCTCATGCTCGGCCGCCACCACCTGACCAGGGCGGGGTTCCTCTCCTCCGGCCTGCGGCTGCCGCGGGCCACCCGCGAGGGCCGGGTGCACGGCGAGCGGATCCGCGAGATCGCCGAGTTCCTCGACCTCGGCGCCAAGCTGCACACCCCCGTGGGCGTGCTCTCCTACGGCGACCAGAAGCGGGTGGAGGTGGCCCGGGCGCTGTGCATCGAGCCGCGGCTGCTGCTGCTCGACGAGCCGGTCGCCGGGATGAACGCCCAGGAGACCGACCGCATGGCCGACGCCATCCGCGAGATCCGCTCGGCGCTCGGCATCTCGGTCATCCTCGTCGAGCACGACATGGGCATGGTCATGTCCCTGGCCGACCGGGTGACCGTCCTGGACTTCGGCCGCCGGATCGCCGACGGCACGCCGGCGGAGGTCCAGGCCGACCCCGAGGTCATCCGCGCCTACCTCGGCTCGGGCTCCGAGGTCGACCCCGCGGAGGCCGCCGCCGGGCACGTCGCCGCGGCCCAGCCCACCACGGCCCGGCCCACGCCGACCCGCACCTCCACGACCCACCCCACCCAGTCCACCGACGCCCCGGGGAGCCGGCCGTGAACCAGTTCCTGTCCCTGCTGCTCAACGGCATCTCGCTGGGCGCGATCTACGCGCTCATCGCCCTGGGCTTCGTGATCATCTTCAAGGCCAGCGAGGTCGTGAGCTTCACCCACGGCTCGCTGCTCCTGCTGGCCGCCTACACGATGGCCCGGCTCGCCGACCCGATCGGCTTCCTGCCCGCGGTGCTGGTCGGGATCCTCGTCACCGCGGTGGCGGCGTTCCTCATCGAGCGGCTGGTCATCAACCGGCTGCGCGGCGCCCCGGTGATCAGCCTGGCGATCGTCACCATCGGCGTCGACATCATCCTGCTCACCGAGCTGATCCGGCGGATCGGCCCGGACATCCTCAACGTCCCGCACCCGTGGGGCGGGGACTCCGTGCGCATCGGCGGCGTCGGCATCAGCGAGAACCGGCTGATCGCGATGGGCGTCGCCGGGGTCCTGATCATCGCCTTCTTCGTCGCCTTCAAGTACTCCAGCTGGGGCGTGGCCATGCGCGCCTCGGCCGAGGACGGCGAGGCGGCGGCGCTCATGGGCATCCGGCAGGGCCGGGTCTCGGCGCTGGCCTGGATCGTGGCCGGCGTGCTGGCCGCGGTGGCCGCGCTGTTCCTCGTCGGCGCCCCGACCCCGGGCGTGAGCGCCGCGGCCTACACCGTCGCGCTGCGCGCCTTCCCGGCGGCGATCCTCGGGGGCCTGGACTCCACCGGCGGCGCCCTGGTGGGCGGGCTGCTCATCGGCATCACCGAGGCGATGGCGGCCGGCTACCAGGAGCAGCTGTCCTTCCTCGGCCGCGGGTTCGGCGAGGTCGCCCCCTACGTCGTCATGATCATCGTGCTGCTGGTCCGCCCCTCCGGGCTGTTCGGGACCAAGGAGCTGACACGTGTCTGACACCCTCTCCGCCCCGGCCGGCGCCACCCGCAGGACGACGGCGGCCGACGCGTCCCGCGCCGGCCGGTCGCCGATGCGGTTCCTCAAGCCGCTGCTGCTGGTGGCCTTCCTCGTCGTCCTGCTGGTCCTCCCGCTCTACGTCGGGGAGTTCTGGCTGCGCACCGGCTTCGCCGTCGCCGGGGCGATCGTGGGCGCCATCGGGCTGAACCTGCTGGTCGGCACCACCGGGCAGCTGTCGCTGGCGCACGCGTTCTTCCTCGCCGTCGGCGCGGTCAGCTACACCTACATCTCGGGGGAGTCCGGCGGGCTGGGCACCCGGGCCTCGCTGCGCGGGCTGGAGCTGCCGCCGATCGTCGGCATGGTCGTCGGCGTCCTGCTCGCCGGCGTCGCCGGGCTGCTGTTCAGCCCGATCGCGGCGCGGCTGCGCGGCATCTACCTCGGCGTCGCCTCGCTCGGGCTGGTGTTCATCGGCGTCCACGTCCTCAACACGTGGACCCCGGTCACCGGCGGGTTCAACGGCCGCTCGGTGCCGGAGTTCTCGCTGTTCGGGTTCACCTTCGGCAACAGCGACCCGCAGCTGTTCGTCCTCGGCGTGCCCTTCCGGGAGGCCGAGCGCCTCTGGTACCTGGGCATCGTCCTGGCCCTGGCTGCCTACGTCTTCGCCCGCAACCTGCTGCGCAGCCGGCCGGGCCGGGCGCTGCAGACCCTGCGCGACAGCGAGGTCGCCGCCTCGGTCATGGGCGTGAACGTGCAGGCCTACAAGGCGCGGGTGTTCCTCGTCAGCTCGATGTACGCGGGCCTCTCGGGCGTCATGTACGCGCTGTCGATCGGCAGCATCGCGCCGGAGTCCTTCGGTCTGACCGTCTCGATCCTCTACCTGGCGATGATCGTGCTCGGCGGGCTGGGCTCGGTGGCCGGCGCGGCGCTGGGCGCGGCCTTCGTGACCGCGCTGCCGCTGGTGTTCCAGCAGTTCGCCGACGTCCTGCCGCTGGTCAGCGCGCCGGGCGAGGGCGGGATCTCCGCCGGCATCGCCGCCCGCTACCTGTTCGGCCTGGCGATCGTCCTGGTCATCCTCTTCGAGCCCGGCGGCCTGGTCGGGTTCGCCAACCGCTTCCGCCACCGGGGTCGCAGACCCGGCCGCGGATCACCGGGCGCCTCCCCGCGCTCGTCCGGCGGCCCCTCCCCGGGCGCCGGCCCCGGCACCACCGTCCCGTCCGATCCACCAGCGCAAGGGAGCAGCACCAGATGAGAGCAGGTAAGCGTCTGCGGGGGGCCACCGTCCTGGCCGCCGTCGCCGTGGTCGCGGTCAGCGGCTGCAGCACCCGGGCCGAGGACAGCGGCGGCGGCGGTGGTGGCGGCGGTGGTGGTGGCGGCGAGGACGTCGCCACCGACATCGGCGTCGACGGCACCACCATCCGGCTCGGCGTGCTCACCGACCTGACCGGCACCTTCGCCGCGCTCGGCCAGGACATCACCAACGGCAACACGCTGTACTGGCAGGACAACCAGGTCTGCGAGACCTACGACGTCGAGCTCGACGTCCAGGACACCGGCTACGTGCCGCAGACGGGCGTGCAGCTCTACAGCTCCATGGAGCCCAACGTCCTGGCGATGCAGCAGACGATCGGCTCGCCGATCAACACCGCGCTGGCGCCGGAGTTCGAGTCCGACGTCATGACCAACTTCTCGTCGGCCTGGGCGCGGACGCTCACCGAGATCCCCGGCACCGGCGTGCTGGGGGCCACCTACGACGTCGAGATCGCCAACGGCTACCAGTACCTGTTCGACCAGGGCCTGCTGCAGGACGGCGCCACCGTCGGCCACATCTACTTCGAGGGCGAGTACGGCGAGAACGGCCTGGCCGGCAGCGAGGCCGTCGCGGAGGCGCGCGGGCTGACCGTCATCCCGGCGCAGATCAAGTCCACCGACCAGGACATGTCCGCGCAGGTCACCCAGTTCGCCGCCGAGGGGGTCGACGCCATCGTGCTGACCGTCGGCCCGGCGGCGACCGCCTCGGTCGCCGCGGTGGCCCAGGCCCAGGGCCTCGACGTCCCGATCCTGGGCAGCAACCCGGTGTTCGCGCCGGGCCTGCTGCAGGGTCCCTCGGCGCAGTGGCTCAAGGACCACCTGTACGTCGCCTCGCCGGTCACGTCGTGGGACGCCCAGCCCGAGCTGCTCGAGCAGTACCAGTCGGCCTTCCCGAACACCACGCCGAGCCTCGGCGCGATCTTCGGCTACGCGATGGGCGACGTGATGAACCAGGTGCTCGACGCGGCCTGCGAGAACGGTGATCTCACCCGTGAAGGCGTCCGCGCTGCCTTCGACGAGCTCCAGGAGGTCGACACCGGGGGCCTGATCGTGCCGATCGAGGGCTTCGAGACCGGGGTGTCGCCGAGCACGCAGAGCATCATCCTGCGGCCGGCCGACGTCCCCGGCGGCGCCGAGGTCATCCAGGAGGCCTTCGAGGGCGAGCTGGCCGGCGAGCTCGCCGGCTGATCGAAGGACCCCTCCGCCCCCCACCGCTCGCACGCTCGCGGCGGGACCCTGCGGAGGGGCCACACCCTCGGCTCACGGTCTGGCGCCCCCTCTCTGCGGAGAGGGGGCGCCGTCGTGTGTCAGGACAGGACCGGCAGCTCCAGCCGGGAGGGGTGCGCGGCGTCGTGGTGGACCTCGAACCGGCACGGCCGCCCGACGGTCGCGGTGGCGAAGGGCTCGGCGGTGCCGAGGTTGCGGGCGAACCGGGGGAAGGCGCCGCCGGCGACGTGCACCCGCAGCCGGTGCCCGGCCCGGAAGCGGTAGGCGGTGGGGAACAGCTCCACGTCGACGGCCAGCACGCCGTCGGTGCCGACGGTGACGTCGTCGGCCGGGACGCTGCGCGGGTCCAGCCGGCGGATGCCGTCGACGACGTTGTGCGACACCCCGCCGGGGTCGACGTCGCACAGCCGCACGACGACGTCGGCGTGCTCGAGGTCGGGGCGTACGTGCACGCGGGCGCGCACGTGCCCGACGACGTCGACGTCGCGGTCGAGCACCGGCCCGGTGAAGACCAGCACGTCGTCGCGGGCCTCCACCGGGCGGTTGTCGGCCTGCTTGCCCGGCCGCTCGAGCAGCGGGCCTCCGATGGTGGGCGTGGGGTCGGCCGGGTCGTGGGTGAACTCGCTGGGCGCGGCGTTCCCGGGCTCGGGGTCCCGGGTGAGGCCGCCGCCGGCCCGCAGGTGGTGCTGCACCGGACGGCTGCCCGGCGGCGGCCACGACTCCGACTCCAGCCACCGGCCGGCCTGCTGCAGGTACAGCCGCACCGGCGCGCCGCCGGGCGCCGGCCCGCCGCGCAGGTGGTGGTCGAGCCAGGCGACGTCGGTGCGCAGGATCGCCCGCAGCTCGGCGGGCTCGCCGTGGATCCAGGGGCCGACGACGATCCGGGCCGGGACGCCGGCGGCGCGCAGCCGTGCGAGGTCGGCGAGCTGGGCGGCGGCGAACAGGTCCCACCAGCCGGTGACCATGCTGACCGGCGGCATGCGGCTGAGGTCGGCGTCGTCGTGGTCGGCGGTGTCCCAGAACGGGTCCCCCGGTGCGGCGTGCGCGGTGAAGTCCCGCCAGAAGGGCACCGGCGCCCCGGTGGCGGCGGTGTCGGCGGCCTGCAGCGGCAGCCGCCGCAGCGCCCGCTCGACCCGGGTCCGCAGGAGGGGCCGCAGCAGCGGAGCGGGCACCCCGCCGGCCTCCTGGCGGCCGATCGCCACCGACCACCGCAGGGCGTTCTCCACCCCGGGGGCGCCGTGGTCGTAGAAGGCCGACGTGATCCGCGCCCCGGTGACGTGCGGGGAGACCGCCACCAGCGGCGGGTCGGCGTAGGGCGCCACCGCCCACTGGGTGTGGCCGAAGTAGCTGCCGCCGGTCATCGCCACCCGGCCGTCGCACCACGGCTGCGCGCGCACCCAGGCGAGGGTGGCCAGGCCGTCCTCGTGCTCGGTGGTGAACGGCCGGAAGTGCCCGCCCGAGCCGAAGGTGCCGCGGGTGGACTGCACGAACGCCTGGAACCCGCGCCGGGCGTAGGGCGCGGCGAAGGCGTGCGCGAACAGCCCGGCCCGGCCGTAGGGGAGGCGGACCAGCACCACCGGCAGCGGACCGGTGGCGGCGGCCGGGCGGTAGTGGTCGCCCAGCAGCGACACCCCGTCGGGCATCGGGACGGCGACGTCCCGCTCCACCGTGTACGGCGTCGCGCGCAGGGGCAGGCCCAGCAGCGCGTCCGCGAGCACCCCGCCCAGCCTGGCCCGCGCACCCATCCCCGCTCCTCCCGTCGTCGGCACCCGCACTCTGCCCGACGCCGCGCGGGCCGGCCGCTCAGCGCATCGGGCGCGGCGGGGGGACGGGCTCCTCGAGCCAGTTCCAGCTGTGGTGGCTGTAGAGGGTCTTGTTGCCGTGCGAGTCGTAGACGACGAGGTGACCGGTCGCGGTGAAGCTGAACCGGGCGGCGTCGTCGAAGTGCAGCACCTCGCCGTCGGTCCGGTGGAGGTCGAAGGCCATGCCGGAGCGTGGCACGCCCGCCCCCGCGCGGCAGGTCCGGACCGGCGGCGATGAGAACGGCGGGCCGGGGGAGTCCACCCTGCGACCCCACCACCCCCGGAGGCAGCCATGACCACCACCGCCCGCGAGATCCGCACCCAGCTCCTCGACGTCCCCGGCGCGCAGCTCACCTACGACGTCCGTCCCGCCGCCCCCGGCAGCCCCGAGGCGCCCGTGCTCCTGCTGGTCGGCTTCCCGATGGGCGCCTCCGGCTTCGGCACGCTGGCCGGGTACTTCCCCGACCGCACGGTCGTCACCTACGACCCCCGCGGCGTCGAGCGCAGCCGGCGCACCGACGGCGCGGCGCACAGCACACCCGAGGAGCACGCCGACGACCTCGCCCGCGTCCTCGAGGCGGTCGGCGGCGGACCGGCCGACGTCTTCGCCACCAGCGGCGGGGCGGTCAACGCCCTCGAGCTCGTCGTCCGCCGGCCGGAGCTGGTCCGCACCCTGGTGGCGCACGAGCCGCCGGTGCTGGCGGTGCTGCCCGACCGCGACGAGGCCTCCGCGGCGACCCGGGCGGTGGCCGAGGCCTACCAGCGGGACGGGTTCGGCGTGGGGATGGCCGGCTTCATCCGGCTGGTCGCCCACCGCGGCCCGGTGCCGGCCGACCTGGGACCGGTCCCCGACCCCGCGACCTTCGGCCTGCCCGCCGGGGACGACGGCTCGCGCGACGACGTGCTGCTGGCGCAGAACCTGATCACCTGCACCCACCACGAGCACGACGTCGACGCGCTGCGGGCCGCGCCCACCCGGGTGCTGGTGGCCGTCGGGGCCGCCGGTGACGGGGAGCTCGCCCAGCGCGCCGGGGAGGCGATGGCCCGGCGGCTGGGGACGGCGCCGGTGGTCTTCCCCGGCGGCCACGACGGCTTCCTCGGCGGCGAGTACGGCCAGACCGGCGAGCCCGAGGCCTTCGCCGCGACGCTGCGCCGGGTGCTCGACGACGCGTCCTGAGCCGGCGCCGTCACCCGCGGGCCCGGTGCGGGTCACTCGGCCGCGGACGGCGGCGCCGTGTCGGGGCCCTCGGCGAGCAGCAGGTACAGCGACCGCCGGGCCTGGGCGATCACCTCGGCAGCGGCGGTGAGCTGGGCCTCGGTGCCGGTGCGGGCGATCTGCCGGACCGCGCCGTGCAGCTGGTCGAGCAGCGCGCGCAGGTCGGCCGCGGCCGCGCCGTCAGGCGCGCCGGCGAACGGGTCGGTCCCGGCGCCGCGCAGGTCCTCGACGGCGCTGCGGCCGGCCTCGGTGAGGGTGGCGAGCTTGCGGCCGCCCTCGGCGGTCACGGTGACCAGGCCCTCGTCCTCGAGCTGGGCGAGGGTCGGGTAGATGGCGCCGGGGCTGGGCGTCCAGCGCCCGCCGCTGCGCTCGGCGATGGCGTGTATGAGCTGGTAGCCGTGCATCGGCTCCTCGGCCAGCAGCAGCAGGACGGCGGCGCGGACGTCACCGCGGGGAGCCCGTCCGCGGCCCCAGCCGCGGCGGCGGTGGCCGCCACCCGGTCCCGGCCCGAAGCCGAAGCCGGGACCGAAGCCCGGGCCGGGACCGAACCCGGGACCGAACGCGGGACCGGGACCGAAGCCCGCGCCGGCGCCGGGGCCGCTCCCGGGCCAGCCGGGCCCCCCGGGGCCGGGACCGAAGCCGTGCGGGCGGTGGTGGTGGTGGTGGTGGCGGGGGCGCCACCCCTCGAAGCGTGGATCGCGGTTCACGACGTCCTCCTGACGTATCGGATGACGCTAACGATATATCGCGATGTGTCGTCAGGCCAGTGGTCGAAGGAGGCATCCGCGAGGGCCTGCACCGCGGCCTCGCCCAGCGCGTCCACCTCGGCGGCCAGCCGGCGCAGCGGCACCGGCTCCCGGCTGCGCAGCAGGGCGGCGAGGCGCTCGGCGACCAGACCGATCCGGTCGGCGGCGGGGACCCCGGGTGCAACGGCGGGCGGCGGGTCGAGCGACCACGGCTCGGCGATCTCGGCGCTCAGCTCCGGCAGCCGGCGCAGCAGCGCCGCGCACCCGGCGGCCAGCCGCCACCAGATCCCGGTCCGCAGGGCCGCCGTCGCGTGCGTGCCGGCGGTGGCCCAGCGCAGCAGCCGCACGACCTCGCCCCAGACGAGGTCGGAGACCACGTCCTCGACCGCCCGGCCGCCCGGGCAGCGGCGCGCCAGCACCAGCGCGCGGGTGGAGTCGGGGTCGAAGAGCCAGCGGTCGGGCTCGCCGTGGGGAGGCCGGTCCATGTCCGCACGGTGGCCGCCGCGCCTGCCGCCGGCCTGGGTGCTCCCTGCGGGGATGCTGGGCGTCGCACCTCCCGAGGGACCCGGGACCGGCCCGGTGGCCCGCGCCCGGCGGCTCAGCCCACGGCGGCGCGGACCGCGGCGGCGGCGGTGTCGAGGGCGCTCCGGGCCTCGGCCCACGACGTCGCGGCCGGGAAGTCGCCGAGCAGGACCACCGCCTGACCACCGGGCAGCACCCCGGCCGAGTGCAGCTGCCGGCCGCCGTCCACGCAGCACATCCAGCCCTGCTTGGCCGCCACGGTCCCGGCCGGTCCGCCGGCCAGGAGGCCGAAGGCCTGGTCGAACCCGTCGGCGGCGGTGGGGGCGGTGGCGCGCATCCAGCCGAGCAGGGTGGCGGCCGGGCCGCTGCCCAGCCACCCGCTGAGCCGGGACAGCAGGGTGGCGACGTCGGCCGCGCTGGTGGTCGCCTCGCCCCACTGGCCGGCGGTCACCGGGGGAGCGGTGGCGGTCAGGCCGGCCTCGGCCGCCGTCTGTGTGACCAGCGCGGCGCCCTCCCACCGGTCCCACAGCACGCTGGTCGCGGGGTCGTCCGAGCGCACGATCGCGCGCTCCATGAGCTCCCGGTCGCGGTCGGTGAGCGCGACCGCCCCGGTGGCCTCCAGCTCCAGCAGCCGGCCGACGAGGAACAGCTTGACCAGCGAGGCGGTGTAGACGGCGTCGCCGGCGGCCGGGGAGGAGACCAGCGGCGTCCCGTCGGCGGCCACGACCACCAGGTCGATGGAGCCGCCCGCCTCCGCCGCCGCGGCGCCCACGGCGGCGAGCACCCCGGCGGCGTCGACCGGTGGCGCGGTCACGGCCGGCGGAGGGGCGGGTCCGGGCGCGGTGCCGACGGCGGACTCCGCGCGGGCCACCTGCGGGACCGTCGGCTCGGCGGCTGCCACGGACACCGGGTCGCCGGCCATCCCGTCCCGGACCCCTGCCGAGCCGACCGCCAGCACGACCGCCAGCACCAGGGGCAGCGCGGCGGCGACCGGGTGCGCCCGGAGGCCGCCGCGTGAGCGCCCGGGCGGCGGGCTGACGCTGGTCACACCCGCAGCGTGCACCGTGCGGGCGGCACGTGGGTGAACTCGGTGTTTCCGCGCTGCGGCAGCGTGCGGCCGCGGGACCGTCCTGCCGGGATGGCACCGGGCCCAGGGGCCGGGGCGCAGCGTGGACGCCTGTCCGAGGAGGGGGTGCGCGGTGAGCCGAGTCGAAGCGAGGCCTCGGCCGACCGGATCGAGGCCGCCCGCGCCGCCGCTCTCGCCAACGCCCGCCTGACCAACCAGATCGGGCTGTGGACCCAGTGGGTCGTCGCCCACGGCTCCGGGGAGGAGGAGCTGGCGGACTTCCTCGTCGCCCGGTTCCCCGAGCCGCTGGCGACCGCCTACCGGGACTGGGTGGCGGCGGCGGGACCGCCGCGGACGCCCCGGGCTCACCGTTCGAGATGTCCTCCTACGTCCTGCCGGAGCGCCGGGCCCGCCACGGAGCTCGACGCGCAGGCGTCGGAGCGCTTCGAGGCCGCCCTCACCGACGACCAGCGCGGCGACGACTACACCGTCCTCACGGTGCTGTTCGCCGCCGTCCTCTTCTTCGCGGCCATGTCGGCGCGGGTGCGCGCGCCCCGCTCGCAGTGGCTGCTGCTCGGGACCGGCGTGGTGATGGCCCTCGTCGGGGTCGTGCTCCTCGCCGTCTTCCCGAAGCTGCTCTGACCGGCGGGGCACGCTCGGCCGGCGGGTCCGACCACCGGGCCTACGACGTCCCGACGGGCACGTCGAGCTGCACCTGTCCGGCGTTCTCGAAGGCGAAGGTGACCGACACGGTGTCCGACGTGGCGATGTCGGCCGTCACGTCGTCGAGCTGCATCCGCACCTGCCCCTGCGTCGCGTCGACCGAGCCGTCGGCGGGCAGGTCGATGCCGTCGGGGCTGCTGTCACCCTGCTCGTCGAGCAGCACGACCGACCCGGCCGAGGGGGTGCTGACGGAGACCAGCCGGTCGTCGGTGTCCGCGTCGTTGGTCAGGGCGCCACGCAGGCCGACCGAGTCACCCGCCGCGATGGTCGCGTCGGCGTCGAGGAAGACGTCGTCGAGGGCGACCTGCCCGACCGAGCCGTCGACGCCCGGCGTGTCCGGCACCTCCTGGGTCGTCTCCGCGTCCTGCCCGGTGCTGCACGCGGTCACGAGGAGGGCGCGAGCCGCCGCCGTCGTCGTGGCCAGGAGCGATGTGCGTGCTCCGGTCCGCTGTTCCATCGGGTCCTCCCGGCGCCGGCCCCGACGGTGGACGGGCCGGCTCTCGTGTCGTGGCGGGCTCACCGGCGGGGTGACCGATCGGCCCGCGGCCGGCCGGCGTCGGCACCGTCCCCGGCGGGGGACGCGGTCGCGCCCCGGTCGATCGGGCCGGCCTGCCGGTCCAGGCCCAGCGTCCCCTGGGCGGCGGTCCGCCCACTACGTCCTCCGCCGGGACCCCGCAGGACGACGGCGATGCCCACGGCGACCAGCGCGCCGCAGGCGGGTCCGAGCAGGTAGGCCCACCACGCCGTCCAGTCCCCGAGGACGAGGGCCGGACCCAGGGACCGGGCCGGGTTCATCGAGGCGCCGCTCACCGGCGAGCCCCACAGCCCGGCCAGCGCGATGTAGCTGCCGACGCCGACCGCGGCGATCGGCCCCAGGTTCTGTGCCCCCGAGGACACGCCGAGGACCGTGCTGACCAGCCCCACGGTGAGGACGACCTCCCACAGCATCGCCGTGGTGGCCGAGATCCCCGGGCCGGGGAGGGTGAGCCCGGCGCTGCCCTGCCGGCCGAGGAGGGCCCACAGCAGCAGGGTCGCGAGGACCGCGCCGAGCACCTGCGCCACGACGTAGGCGGGCACCCGGCGGAACGGGAAGTCCCCGCGCAGCGCGAACGCGATGCTGACTCCCGGGTTCAGGTGGGCCCCGGACACCGTGCCCATGGACAGGATGACGGCCGTGACCATGAGCGCCGGGGCGACGACGAGGGCGCCGTAGGGCACCGCCGAGCCGCCGAAGCGCGCGTCGACCATCCCGCCGCCGACGGCGACGAGCACGAGGAGGAAGGTCCCGAACAGCTCGGCGAACAGCCGCCGGCCCTCGTGGCGGCGGTCCCAGAAGTCGAACTCGTCGATCATCGAGTCGGGCGTGCCCAGGGAGCGCAGCAGTCGACGTTCCGCGGGTGCGGTTCCCCCGGTCATGACCACCTCCCGGCCGTCGGGCCCGGCGACGACCGTGGCCGCGTCGCCGTCCGCGGTCGCCACCCCGTCGGGATGAGTTCCTCCTCCGCCCGCGGCGGCCACCCCGCCCCCGGCGGGATCGGTGTCCCGGGCCCTTGCCCCGGTGCGGGGGTGGGGAGCAGGCTCGGCGTGACGGCAGGGCCACACCGCTGGGAGGTCGCCGTGGAGGCACGCGTCGGGGACCGGATCGTCGTCCGGTCCACGCACCAGGGAGAGCCGGACCGCACCGGCCGGGTGCTGGAGGTCCGGGGCGAGCACGGGGCGCCGCCCTACGTCGTCCAGTGGGATTCCGACGGGCACACCGGGGTGTTCATCCCCGCGGGGACCTGCTCGGTCGTGCCGGAGCCGGCGGCCGGCTGAGCGCCCGGCCCGCCGGGGCCGGGGTCCACAGTCGCGGCACGGGCGGTTGACAGCAAGGTCACAGGAACGGGCCCGATGCTCGCAGCCGACGGCCGGATCGACCGGCCGCCCGAGCGAGGAGTGTGCCCGTGCGGAAGAAGATCGTGATCGCCACCGCAGCCGGTGCCCTGGCCGTCGGCGGCCTGGCCTTCGCCGTCCCGGCCGTCGCCGACGACGACACGGCCACCCCCGACACGACCACCGACTCCGCCACCCCGGTCGAGGACCGCATCCGCGACGCCCTCTCCGGCCTCGTCGACGACGGGTCGCTCACCCAGGAGCAGGCCGACGAGGTCGCCACCACCCTGGACGACGCCGGGGCCTGGCACGGCGGCTGGGGTGGCTGGCACGACGGCTGGCACGACGGCTGGGGCGACGGGTCCTCGGTGGTCGCCGAGACCCTCGGCCTGTCCGAGGAGGAGCTGCGCACCGCCCTGGAGGCCGAGGGCGCCACCCTCGCCTCGGTGGCCGAGGCCCAGGGCGTCGCCGTCGAGGACCTCGTCACCGCGATCGTCGGGGAGGCGGAGGAGCGCATCGCCGCCGCCGTCGAGGAGGGCCGCCTCACCCAGGAGCAGGCCGACGAGTGGCGGGCCGACCTGGAGGCGCGGGTCACCGAGTTCGTGCAGTCCGCCGAGGCGGCCGGTCCCTGGTGGGGCGGCCGCGGCGGCTGGTGGTGGGACGCCGACGGCGACTGACGGAGCGACTCTCTGCCCGGCTCCGCCGACGGGCTCGCCGCGGGTCGCTGCGGCGGGCCCGGTCCCGCGCGCCGAGAGCGGCCACGTGCGGGAGCGGCCCGGTAGCGTCCGCCGCCGATCCGGCCGGTGCGTCCCGCGCCGCCGGGGACAGGAGGAGGCAGCCGTGCCGACCGCGACGATGCCCGTGCCGGGCCCCGTGCCCGACTCCGTGCCGGGCCCCGTGTCCGGAGAGGACGGCGGGCGCGGCCTGGTCGTCGTCGGCGGGCTGCCCGGCAGCGGCAAGACGACGATGGTCCGGCGGCTGCTGGGCGACGGGGTCCCCGGCGTGACGTCGGTGGACTCCGAGCAGGTCGCCGCCCGCTGGCGCACCGGCTCCCGCGTGCCCTACCGCGTCGTGCGCCCGCTGGTGCACCTGCAGCACCGGCTGCGGGTGCTGCACGCGCTCGCCGGCCCGGCACCGGTGGTCGTGCTCGCCGATCCGTGGACCAGCCGCTGGTGGCGCCCGGTCGTGCTGGCGACCGCGCGGGGGGCGGGGCGATGGGTGCGGCTGGTGCTGCTCGACGCCTCGCCGGAGGAGGCCGCCGACGGCCAGCGGATCCGCGGCCGCCGCATCCCCGAGGGCCGGATGCGGCGGCACGGGCTGCGCTGGGCCCGGCTGATGCAGGCCGCCGCGGCGGGCCCCGACGTCGTCGTCGTCGACCGCCCGCGGGCCGCCCGGCTCACCCTCCCCGAGCTGCTGGGACGCCCGGCGGCCTGAGCGGGCCGGTCAGCCCCAGCGCCCGCTCCAGCAGTCGGAAGCGGTAGGCGGCGGTCAGCAGCTCGGACGTTGGTCCGCAGGATGCGCCCGTAGCTGCGCGACGACGCGCTGACCGCGACGTTGCCCTCGCCCCGGCGACGGCGCTCCCGGGCCTCGGCCGCTGACAGCCCGGGCGGGCCGGGTGCCGCCCGGGGTGGTGCTCTGCACCCGTCGAGCCTGAGACCGGGGCCCGGGCGGGGCACGGCGCGGCACCCGGCCCCCAGCCGACTCCCGACCGGCATCCAGGCGACGTGCAGGTCCGCCGCGCACGGTGGGCGCATGAGCTCGCGCGCCCGGCGGTGGTCCCTGCGCACCCGGCTGCTGTGCGCCTTCCTCGTGCCGCTCGCCGTCGTGCTCGCCGTCGTGGGCACCGCGGCCGCCACCGCCGTCCGCGGGGAGCTGCTCGGGCAGGTGGACGACCGGCTCGCGGCCGCGGTCGCCCGCTCGGAGCAGGCCGACGAGGGTCCCGCCTGGCCCGGTGGCTGGCCCGGCTGGGACGGCTGGGCCGACGAGGGCCCGGACTTCCTGGTGGTGCCCGGGCAGGGCGACGGCACGCTGGGCGCCCGGGTCGAGGACGGCACCGTCACCGAGGCCGCCGTCATCGGCCGGGAGGGCGACGGGGAGGCGCTGACCGCCGCCGAGGCGGCCGACCTCGCCCGCCTGGACGCCGACGGCGAGCCGCGGACGGTCGACCTCGGCGGGCTGGGCTCCTACCGCGTGGTCGCGACCGCGGCCGGCGACGGCGAGGTGCTGGTCACCGGCCTGCCGCTGGACTCGGTGCGGGCGGCCCTGCTGCGGCTGGTCGTCGTCGAGGTCGCCGTCGGGCTGCTCGGGCTGCTGGCCGCCGGGCTCGTCGGCTCGGCGGTGATCGGGCGGACGCTGCGCCCGCTGCACCGGGTGGCGGCCACCGCGGGCCGGGTCGCGGAGCTGCCGCTGTCGAGCGGGGAGGTGCGGCTGGCCGACCGGGTGCCGGCCGCCGACACCGACCCGCGCACCGAGGTCGGCCGGGTCGGTGCCGCGCTCAACCGGCTGCTGGACTCGGTGGAGTCGGGCATCGCCGCCCGCCAGGCGTCGGAGACCCGGCTGCGCCGCTTCGTCGCCGACGCCAGCCACGAGCTGCGCACCCCGGTCACCTCCATCCGCGGCTACACCGAGCTGGTCCGCCGCCGCGGGGGGCTGCCCGAGGAGGCCGACGCCTCGCTGCGCCGGGTCGAGGCCGAGGCGGTGCGCATGTCCGGGCTGGTCGACGACCTGCTGCTGCTCGCCCGCCTCGACGCCGGGCGCGAGCTCGACGGCGGCGACGTCGACCTGACCGGGCTGGTCCTCGACGTCGTCAGCGACGCGCACGCCGCCGGCCCCGCGCACCGCTGGCGGGTCGACCTGCCCCCGGCCGCGGTGCTGGTGCGCGGCGACGCGGCCCGGCTGCACCAGGTGCTGGCCAACCTGCTGGCCAACGTCCGCACCCACACCCCGCCCGGCACGACGGCGACCACCCGGCTGCGCGCCGAGGACGGGCAGGCGGTCCTCGAGGTGGTCGACGACGGCCCTGGCATCCCCGCGGACCTGCAGGGCGGGGTGTTCGAGCGGTTCGCCCGCGGGGACTCCTCGCGGTCGCGGGCCAACGGCAGCACCGGCCTGGGCCTGGCGATCGTGGCAGCCGTCGTCGCGGGGCACGGGGGCACGGTCGCCGTCGACAGCGTGCCGGGCCGGACGGTCTTCACCGTGCGGCTGCCCGGAGCCACCGTCGCCGAGCCCGACGCCGACGAGGAGGCCGCGGCCCTCCTCGCGTGAGGAGGCGGCCGGTCTGCCGGTCGGTGATCAGGTGACCTGATCGTGGGGGGGGGGGGGGCTCCCGCGCCGCGGGGGGGGGGGGCGGGCGGCCGGGGGGGTGCTGGGGGGGTGCGGCGGGCGGGGGGGGGGGGTGGTGGGGGGGGGGGGGGGGGGGGGGGGGGGCGGGGGGGCGGGCCGCGCCCGGCGGCGGCGGCCGCGGGGGGGGGGGGGGGGGGGGCCTCTCCTCGTCCACGCCGGTCCGGGAGTGTGGCGCTACAGCGGGATGTTGCCGTGCGCGCCGCGGCCGGCCGGCGCGGCGACCAGGGCCTGCACCAGCCGGGCGCGGGTCTGCGAGGGCTCGACCACCTCGTCGACGACACCGATCTGCAGCGCCCGGGCCACCCCGCCGGCGATCCGCTCGTGCTCCTCGGCCAGCCGGGCGTGCAGGGCCTCCCGCTCCCCGGGCGGCACCGCGGCCAGCTTCTTGCGGTGCAGGATCCCGACGGCGGCCCGGGCGCCCATCACCGCCACCTCCGCCCCCGGCCAGGCGAACACGGCGGTGGCGCCCAGCGAGCGGGCGTTCATCGCGATGTAGGCGCCTCCGTAGGCCTTGCGGGTCACCAGGGTCACCCGCGGCACCACCGCCTCGGCGAAGGCGTGCAGCAGCTTGGCGCCGCGCCGCACGACGCCGTCCCACTCCTGGCCGACGCCGGGCAGGTAGCCGGGGACGTCGACGAGCACCACGAGCGGCACGCCGAACGCGTCGCACATCCGCACGAACCGGGCCGCCTTCTCCGCCGATGCGGAGTCCAGGCAGCCGCCCAGCCGCAGCGGGTTGTTCGCCACGACCCCGACGGTGCGCCCGGCCAGCCGGCCCAGCGTGGTGACGACGTTGGGCGCCCACCGCGGGTGCAGCTCCAGTCCCGGCCCGTCGAGGACCGCGGCCACCAGCGGCCGGACGTCGTAGGCGCGGTTGGCCCGCTCGGGCAGCAGGGCGCGCAGGTCGGCGCCGGGCCGGGAGGCGACCGGGCCGAAGGAGCCCTGGGCGGCCAGCAGCCCGACCGCCTGGCGGGCGGTGGCCAGCGCCGCCGCCTCGGAGTCGGTGACCACGTGGACGACGCCGCTGCGCCGGCCGTGGGTGTCGGGTCCGCCGAGGCTCTCCATGTCGACGTCCTCGCCGGTGACCGAGCGGACGACGTCGGGACCGGTGACGAACACGCGCCCGGCCGGGCCCATGATCACCAGGTCGGTGAGCGCCGGGCCGTACGCGGCGCCACCGGCGGCGGGGCCGAGGACGACCGAGACCTGCGGGATGCGCCCCGAGGCGCGCACCATCGCGGCGAACACCTCGCCCACGGCGTGCAGCGCGGTGACGCCCTCGGCGAGCCGGGCGCCGCCGGAGTGCCAGACGCCCACCACCGGCACCCGCTCCCGCAGCGCGGTGTCGATCGCGTCCACGACGTGCCGGCAGCCGTCGGCCCCCATCGCCCCGCCCATGACGGTGGCGTCGGTGCAGAAGGCGACGACCGGCGCGCCGTCGACGGTGCCGCGGGCGGCCAGCACGCCCGAGGTGTCGCGGGGGGTCAGCAGGGCCGCGGATCCGTCGTCGAGCAGGCGCAGCAGCCGGTCCTCGGGGTCGCGCGGGTCGGGGCTGGGCAGCGTCGGGACGGCGTGGACGGTGGTCACCAGGGGTCTCCAGAGGCCGGCCCGGGGCCGGTGGTTGGGACCGGCCATGCGAGGCCGGCTGAGGTGCTGGAACGGCCCCGCTGCAGGGGCCCGCCGCGAGCGTGCGAGTGGCGGGGGGCAGCGGGGTCCTTCGTCAGAACGTGGTGAAGACCAGTGCCAGGTTGTGCCCGCCGAAGCCGAAGGAGTCGTTGACCGCGGCGGTGAAGCTGGCCCTGCGCGGCTCGCGGCGCACGATGTCGAGCGCCTGGACCGCGGCGTCGTCGTCGGGGTCGTCGAGGTTGGCCGTCGCGGGCACCACCTGGTCGCGCAGGGCCAGGACGGTGAACACCGACTCCAGCGCTCCGGCCGCCCCGAGCAGGTGGCCGGTCTGGCTCTTGGTCGCCGACACCAGCGTGTCCTCGCCGACGGCGCTGCGGATCGCCTGGGCCTCGGCGGTGTCGCCGACCGGCGTCGAGGTGGCGTGCGCGTTGACGTGGCCGACGTCGGAGGGGGAGAGGTCCGCGTCGCGCAGCGCGGCGCCGATCGCGCGGGCGGCACCCTCGCCCTCCGGGTGCGGCGCGACGAGGTCGTAGCCGTCGGCGGTGGCCCCGGCCCCGGCGAGCCGGGCGTGCACCGTGGCGCCGCGGGCGCGGGCGGAGCCGGCCCGCTCGAGCACGAGCGCGGCGGCGCCCTCGCCGAGCACGAACCCGTCCCGGCCCTTGTCGAACGGCCGCGAGGCGCGCTCGGGCTCGTCGTTGCGGGTGCTCATCGCCCGCATCGCGGCGAAGCCGGCCATGGGCAGTGGGTGGACGACGGCCTCGGCGCCGCCGACCAGCACGATGTCGGCGCGGTCGAGGCGGAGCAGGTCCAGCCCCCAGCGGATGGCCTCGGCGCCGGAGGCGCAGGCGCTCACCGGTGCGTGCACGCCGCCGCGGGCGCCCACGGCCAGGCCGACGGCGGCGGCGGGGCCGTTGGGCATGAGCATCGGGATGGTGAAGGGCGAGACCCGCTTGGGCCCCTTGGCCTCGAGGACGTCGTCCTGGCCGAGCAGCGTCATCGCGCCGCCGATGCCGGTGCCGAACACGACCGCGATCCGCTCCGGGTCGACGCCGGCGTCGGCGGCACCGGAGTCGGCCCAGGCCTCCTCGCCGGCGATGACCGCCACCTGCTGGCTGCGGTCCAGCCGCCGGGCGCGGACCCGGTCGATCTGCTCGGCGGGCTCGGTGGCCAGGGTCGCGGCGAGCTGGGCCGGGAACTCCTTGACCCAGTCGTCGGTGAGCCGGCGGACCCCCGACCGCCCGGCCAGCAGCGCGTCCCAGGTGCTGGCGACGTCGCCACCCAGCGGTGTGGTGGCTCCGAGGCCGGTGACGACGACGTCGTCGTTCGAGCTCATGACGGGTCCTCTCCTGGGGCGTGCAGGCGCGGGCGGCCGGGGGACCGGCGTCAGCCCTGGTTCTTCTGGATGTAGCTGATCGCGTCGCCGACGGTCTTGATGTTGCCGAGCTCGTCGTCGGGGATGGCCACGCCGAACTTGTCCTCGACGGCGGTGGCGATCTCGACCATCGACAGGGAGTCGACGTCGAGGTCCTCGGTGAACGACTTCTCCGGGGTGGCGTCGGCGGGGGTGACCCCGGCGACCTCCTCCAGGATCTCGGCCAGACCTGCCTGGATGTCCTCGCTCACGCGGGGGTCCTCTCTCTCGGTGGGGGCGGGCGGTGCCCGCCGTCGGGCCCGGGGGTCCGGGGGTCGGTGGCGCGGCTCAGGGCAGGGTGAGCACCTGGCCGGCGAAGGTCAGGCCCGCTCCGTACCCGAGGACGAGCGCGAGATCACCACTCTTCGCCTCGCCGGACTCGAGCAGCGCGGTCAGCGCCAGCGGGATCGACGCCGCGGAGGTGTTGCCCGACCGCACGATGTCGCGGGCGACGACGACGTCCGCGCCGAAGCCCAGCCGCTTGGTCATCGACTCGACGATGCGCAGGTTGGCCTGGTGCGGGGCGAACACGTCGATGTCCTGCGGCCCGACGCCGGCGGCCTCCATCGCCTCCTCGAGCGTCTCGGTGAGCCGGGTGGTGGCCCAGCGGTAGACCGCCTGCCCGGCCATCGTCATCGTGCCGGTGCCGGCGGCGATCTCGATGGCCGAGAACTGGTCGCCGTCGCTGCCCCAGGCGACCGGCCCGATGCCGGGCTCGTCGGCGGCGCCGAGCACGGCGGCGCCGGCCCCGTCGGCGAAGATCACCGCGGTGGACCGGTCGCTCTTGTCGACGACGTCGGTCAGCCGCTCGACGCCCACGACGAGCGCGTTGCGGGCCGAGCCGGTGCGGATGGCGGCGGAGGCCACCTCCAGGGCGTAGCAGAACCCGGCGCACCCGGCGTTGAGGTCGAAGGCACCCGGGCGCGGGATGCCCAGCCGGTGGGCCACCTGCGGGCCGATGCCGGGGATCGGCTCCTTGAGGCTCGCGCTGGCCAGCACGACCAGGTCGATCTCGTCGGGCGCCAGGCCGCTGGCGGCCAGCGCCTTGCCGCCGGCGGCGACGGCCATCTCGACGAGGGTCTCGTCCTCCGACGCCCAGCGGCGCTCGGCGATGCCGACCCGGGTCTGGATCCACTCGTCGTTGGTGTCCATGACCTGGGCGAGCTCGTCGTTGGTCACCCGCCGTCGCGGGCGGTAGGCGCCGAGTCCGAGGATGCGGGCGCCGGGCGCACCGGCTGCCAGGCGGATGCTCACGCGGGGACCTCCGGGTAGAGACGGGCGAGGGGGTCGCCGGCGTCGACCAGGTCGCCGTCCTCGACCAGCCACTCCGCGAGGACGCCGTCGTAGCCGGCCGACACGTCGGCCTCCCCCTGCCGGCCGCGGACCCGGCCGAGCAGGGTGCCGGCCGGCAGGCGGGTGCCCTCGGGGACGTCGGCGGGGCTTACGGTGCCGCGGACGGGGGCGACGACGACCCGCCAGTCGGGCTGGTGCTCGGCCTCGGGCCGGCCGCGGGCGGCGTCGATGAGCGCGCGGGCACGGTCGAGGTCGCCGGGTCCGGTGAGGGCCAGGACCTCGACCGCGTTCCCGTCCGTGGCGTCCTTCCACTCCCGCTTGGCCAGCCCCGCCAGCGCCCCGGCCGGCGGCAGCTCGATCGCCGCGGTGACGCCGAGGTCGCGCAGGGTGCCCAGGCAGGCGTCGAAGTGCACCGGGCTGGTCACCTGGCTGACCAGGCGGGAGAGCGCCTCGGCGCCGGACTCGACCGCCGCGCCGTCGGCGTTGGACAGCAGCAGCCGGCTCGGGTCGGCCGGGCGGAGCCCGCCCACCAGGGCCTCGAGCTCCTCGCGGGCGGGGGCCATGTAGGCGGTGTGGAAGGCGCCGGCCACCGACAGCGGCAGCACCCGCGCCTTCGCGGGCGGCTCGGCCTTGAGCGCGGCCAGCCCCTCCACCGGCCCGGCGACGACGACCTGCCCGCCGCCGTTGAGGTTGGCCGCCACCAGCCCGTGCCGCGCCAGCGCCGCCTCGAGCTCCTCCGGGTCGCCGCCCAGGACCGCGGACATCCCGGTCGGGGTGAGCGCGCACGCGCGGGCCATCGCCCGGCCGCGGACGGCGGTCAGCGCGATCGCGGCCTCCACCGACAGCACGCCGGCCAGCGCGGCGGCGGTGAGCTCGCCGACGCTGTGCCCGGTGATGACCACGTCGCGGCCGCTGTGCGGCGAGTGCGCGACCGGGCCGGGCAGGCCGCCGAGCTCGCGGGCGACGAACAGGCTCATCGCGACCACCAGCGGCTGGGTCACGGCGGTGTCGCGGATGGCCTCGGCGTCGCCGGTGGTGCCCATCGTCAGCAGGTCGGCGTCGGCGATCGCGCCGGCCCAGCGGAAGAAGGACTCGGCTCCTGGGAGGTCCAGCCAGGGGGTGAGCATCCCGGGCTTCTGGGCACCCTGTCCGGGGGCGAGGACGGCCAGCACCTCCTCACCGTGTCAGAGGTCGGGGCCGCCCGCGCGCTCGGGCGCGACGAAAGCACACCGCCGCGCTTTGGAGGGTTCCTACAAGAACGACGCCCCAGATGGCCGCCCGAGGCCGTTTCCGTGGTGGGGACCACACTGCCCGCCCGAGCACTTCCGCGGGCGGCCCCCTCGCAGGGCCCCGCCGCGAGCCTGCGAGTGGTGGGGGGCGAGGGGGTCCGTGCTCAGCGCCAGAGGCCGCGGCCGCCGTCGAGGTCGGCGAGGGTCAGCGCGACGTGCAGCGTCCACGCGCCGCGGGGGTCGGTGGCCACCAGACCGGTCAGTTCCGCGGCCCGCTTGAGCCGGTACCGGACGGTGTTGGGGTGGACGAACAGCGCCCGCGCGCTGGCCTCCAGGTTGCCGCCGCCGGCGAGCACCGCGCGCACCGTCTCGAGCACCTCGCCGCCGGCGCTCCGCAGCGGCAGCACGACCCGCTCGGTCAGCGCCGCCCGCGCCAGCGGGTCGCCGTCGAGGGCCCGCTCGGGCAGCAGGGCGTCGGCGGCGACGGGCCGCGGCGCCTCCGGCCACGCCCGGGCCGCCCGAAGCCCCGCCAGGGCCGCGGCAGCGGACCCGCCGGCGGCGCTGAGCCGGTCGACGACGGGGCCGAGCACCACCGGGCCGGGGGCGAACTCCTCGGCGACCCGGCGGGCGGCCGCGGCGACGTCGTCGACCCCGCCGAGGACGACGACCAGCTGCTCGGCATGCACGCCGACGAGGACCTCGCCGCCGTGCGAGCGGGCGGCCCGGCGGACGGCGGTGTGCGCGTCGCCGTCGGCCGGGGCGGCGCCGACCAGCACGGTGACCGGCTCGGTGCCCGCCCAGCCCAGCGCCGCGGCCCGCCCGGGCAGCTCCTCGGAGCGCTCCCCGCGGACCAGCGCGTCGACGACGAGCGCCTCGAGCCGGGCGTCCCACGCGCCGCGGTTCTCCGCGAAGCTGGCGTAGACGTGCGCGGTGGCGAAGGCCACCTCGCGGCTGAACTGGAGCACCGCCACCCGCAGCGCGACGGCGTCCCCGGGCTCGGCCACCGACTCGACGTGGTCGTCCATCACCTCGACGGTGAGCTTGACCAGGTCGACGGTCTGCTTGAGCGGCACCGCCCGCACCAGGTCGCGGGGCGCGGCGCCGAACACCTCGCCGGTCAGCCGGGGCGGGCGGCCCGGGTTGCGGCACCACTCCACCAGCGAGGCGATGCCGGCCTGCGCGACGAGCATGACCCAGGAGCGCTGGTCGGCGGGCATGGTGCGGAACCATGGCAGGTCGTCGTCCATCCGGGCGACGGCGCGGGTGGCGATGGCGCCGGAGGCGCGCTCCAGCCGCCGCAGCGTCTCGGCGGACGGTGGGCGGTCGTGTCCCCGGTCGACCACGCGGGCCAGCGTGTCACGGCCCGCGACGTCGGGGAGAGTGGGGGAGTGCCGCCCCCCGACGCCTCCCGCCCGCGCCGTCGGGTGCTCACCGCGATCGGCGGCGGGATCACCGTCCTCGGCGTGCTCGGTGCCGGCGTGGTCTCCGGGTTCCCGCCGCAGGTCCGCCTCGACGAGGCGGTCAGCGGGGCGCTCTACACCGGGGACGACCGCTCCGCGCTGGTCGGCGGGCTGCTGGAGGTGCTGACCACCCCGGGGGTCACCTGGTTCCGGGTGCTGGTGTTCCTCCCGGTGCTGGCCTGGCTGGCCGCGCGGCGGGCGTGGCGGACGCTGCTCTGGGTGGGCGCGGCGATCACCGCGATCGGCCCGCTCACCACCGCACTCAAGGAGGCGGCCGGCCGCGCCCGCCCGGCCTACGAGAACGGCGGGCTGGTCTACGAGGGGCTCAGCTACCCCAGTGGGCACTCGTCGGGCGTGGCCACGCTGGTCACCGTCGCGCTGGTCCTCGCCTGGCCGCGGCTGACCGCGGGCGGGCGACGCAGGGCGCTGGCGGCGGGGGTCGCGCTCGCCGCGCTGGTCGGGCTCACCCGGGTGTGGCTGGGCGTGCACTTCCCGTCCGACGTCGTCGGCGGGCTGGCGCTGGGCGTCGCGTGGTCGCTGACCGTGGCCCTGGCGCTCGGCGGGCTGCCGGGCGGGGCGGCCGCGCTGCCCGGGCGCACGGTGGAGGGGGCCCGCACGTGACCGGCCCGGTCGGCGAGACCCTGCTCGAGCCCGGCGACGGCTCGCTCGGCCCGCTGCTGCGGGTCACCCTCGACCGGCTGCCGCCCGGCGCCGGCTACGGCGTGCACACGCACCGCGCCGTCGACGTCGTGGCCGTCGTGCTGGCCGGGTCGGTGACGCACCGCTGGGGGGACGCCGCCGGGATGGCGGCCGGGGACGTCGGCGTGCTGCGCGCCGGGCGCGGCCTCGACCACGACGAGGTCGCCGGTCCCGCCGGCGCGTGGGTCCTGCAGTCCTATCTGCGGGCGGCCGACCCCGACGCGGGGGGGGGGGGGGGGGGGGGGGGGGGGGGGGGGGGGGGGGGGGGGGGGGGGGGGGGGGGGGGGGGGGGGGGGGGGGGGGGCGGGGGGCGGGGGGGGGGGGGCGGGGGGGG